>JAOUGG010000825.1 GCA_029857855.1 Acidimicrobiia bacterium
ACCTACACCCCCACCTATATACCGGCCGGTGCCCCTCCACCCGATTATCTGAACGCACCACCTCCGGGCTCGGCGCCTCCACCGCCACCGTCGAACCTCCCACCACCCCCGGGCTCGCCCGACGGCCAACCGCCGGTGGCTGCGCCGCCCGGTGGGGGAGGTGGCATGAGCACGTTGGCGAAGGTCCTGATCGGGGTCGGCGCACTGGTTGTGCTGCTGCTCATCGCCGCCGCTGCTCTCGCGGTCCTGCTGGTCGAGGGCACGACCGTCGCCGTGGGCTCCATCGAGCGTGGTGAGTGTTTCGCCGACTTCGCCCAGTTCGAGACCGACGCCACCGGCACCGGCGAGGTCACCTCGGTCGATCGTGCGGACTGCGCCGAGGCCCATGCCCTCGAGGCCTACTACGTCGGTCCGGCCTACGAGAGCTACGACCTGTATCCCGGTACCGAGGAGATCGACGACGTCGCCGTCACCTCATGCCGGCAGCGGTTCGAACGGTTCGTCGATTTCGAATGGGAGTCGTCGGAGCTCGACTTCTGGTGGCTCACACCGACACCCGCGGGGTGGGATCAGGGCGATCGGGAACTGGTCTGCCTCATCGGGGATTTCGACAAGGAACTGGTGGTCGGCTCATTGGAGAACGCCGGCCGTTGACGGTCGCGGACACAAACCTTTTCCACAGCGCGGGGTGGGCACGACGGTCTAGGCCTGCTAGCGTTCTCTATCCACAGCTAGGAATAGTGGAGTGGGGCAGACGGGCGAAGTACACGTGTCCCCTCGGTCCGAATCCGGTCGTCACTTTTGAACCGGAGACGGATCTCGGGTGAACATACCATGAGCTCCGCAAAGAGCTTAAATTACAGGGATGGCATTTGCCAGCCTTTCCTCGAAGTTTTCCTCTCGCCCCCCTCTTCCCCTGCTGTGGATAAGCATGTGGACAGTGGGGAGAAACGCCGCACATGGAGAGGATTTGCATGGGTCGGAGGGAGTGGCGGTGGACTCGAGCATGCGGCGACGCCGGCCCCTCCGCGGGCTTTTCCACTAGATATCCACAGGTTGTGTGTGAACCGCACGGTAACCCGAGCGATACCGCCGCCTTCTTGATCTTTCGACCAGGACCCTGCCGATGACCGCCGCCCAAGACCTCTGGACGTCCGCGTCCGAACTTCTCCGTAGCCAGGTGTCGGAGGGAGTGTGGCAAAGTACGTTTGCCCAGCTCAGCCCCGTCGAACTCACATCGGATCGCCTGGTCCTCGGCATGCCCAACGGCATCATCCGCGACAAGCTCGACGGTCGCTACCGGCCTCTGGTCGAGGACGCGGTCACCGAGGCCGCCGGTCACGACCTCGGCGTCGACTTCCAGCTCACGGTGCCGACCCTGTTCGACGAGAGCGCCCGAGTCGACAACCTTCGAAACGACGGCGATGGCCAGTCGATCGACCTTCGTGATCACGGATCGACCGACGGCCGCCGGCACGGTGGCAACGGCAACGGCGACGGCACGGCACGGCAACCGGGCCGGTCGGTGGGGGAGCGGCCACGGCCATCACCGCCGACACACTGCAGGCCGGCGTCGCCAACGGATCCGACGACCTCGAGCAACGCTACACCTTCAAGAATTTCGTGACCGGTCCGTCGAACCGATTCGCCATTGCCGCCGCTTTGTCGGTGGCCGAGCGGCCCGGCGGCTCCTACAACCCGCTGTTCATCTACGGGTCGGCCGGTCTGGGCAAGACCCACATTCTGCGCGCCATCCAGCACTTCATCAATGACCTGGAACCGCAGAAGAAGGTGCTGTACGTCTCCACCGAGACGTTCCTGAACGAGTTCGTCGATTCGATCAAGAACTCGTCGGGCAACGACTTCAAGCGCCGTTATCGCCAGATCGACGTGCTCCTCGTCGACGACATCCAGTTCATCGAGGGCAAGGATCGGCTCCAGGAGGAGCTCTTCCACACGTTCAACGATCTCTACGGCGCCAACTCACAGATCGTGCTGTCGTCGGATCGGCCGCCGGATGCCATCCCGACCCTCGAAGACCGGCTACGCAGCCGGTTCATGATGGGTTTGCTGACCGATATCCAACCGCCCGACATCGAGACCCGCATGGCCATCCTGCGGAAGAAGTCCGAGCGCGACGGCTACTACCTGCCGAACGACGTGAGCGAGTTCATCGCCGCCAACATCGTCAACAACATCCGCGAGTTGGAGGGCGCGCTCAACAAGGTGACGGCCTTCGCGAACCTCAACGGCGAGCCGATGACCAAGGCGCTGGCCGAGCAGGTGTTGGGCGACTTCATCGCCGATCGTCAGCCCCGGCCGATCACCGTGGCCATGATCCTGGATGCCACGGTCGAACAGTTCGGCTTCCCGATCGACGAGCTGATCGGCAAGTCACGCCGCCGTCCCTTGGTGATCGCCCGGCAGATGGCGATGTACGT
>JAOUGG010000827.1 GCA_029857855.1 Acidimicrobiia bacterium
CGTTGACGACCAGGAGCCGTATCGGGCCGCGTTGCGCATGGTCGTGGACATGGTCGATGGATTCGAGATGGTCGGCGAGGCACCCGATGGTGAGTCGGGTCTCACCCGCGCCGGCGAACTGAACCCGGATCTCGTGCTCATGGACGTCCAGATGCCGGGCATCGACGGTCTGGAGGCCACCCGTCGCCTCACCACGGCGCACTGTGGCATCCGGGTGATCGTGCTGTCCACGTACCATGCCGACGAGTACGAGAGAGCGGCGCTCGAGGCCGGAGCGATCGCCTTCATCTCGAAGGCCGACTTCGGGCCGCAGTGCCTGATCGGTCTGCTGGAACGGCCGGTCGACTGATGGTTGCCCGGTGGCGAACTGCGGCCGATCACCTCGTCGCGCCCCGCGGCGGAAACCGGTAGGCACCGATGCGGGACTCTCTGCCCTTCACCTGAGTCGGCCGGATCACATCGCAATCCGGTGGCGTTGCGAGACCGGCATGGGTGGCCTCGCTGAGTACCGTCTCGCCGGGCTCACCCCACTGTTGGAGCCGTTGGGCCAGGTTCACGGTGTCGCCGACCAGCGTGTACTCGACACGCTCCTCCGACCCGAGCAATGCGGCGGCGACGGGCCCGCTGGACAACCCGATGCCGAGCCCGAACGGGTCCAGGCCCTCCGCCTGCCACTCGGCGTTGACCCGGGCCTGGGCTCCATGCATGGCAGTTGCCGCGACCACGGCCCGCTCTGCGTGATCGGTGGCCGGATCGGGAGCCCCGAACACCGCCATGACGGCGTCACCCACGAACTGCATGACGGTGCCGCCGTGAGCGATGATGGCTCTGTTCATCTCGGCCCGATGGCGATTGAGCTGGCCTGCGAGCTGTGTTGGGGCGGTCCGCTCCGCGATCCCCGAGTAGCCCCGGATATCCGACATGAGCACCGTTACCTCGAGCTCTTCGGTCTCCCCGATTCGGCGACCACCCTGCTTGAGCCGCTCCGCGATACCTCCCGGGAGGAGCCGGGACAGCTCTTCGCCCTGTTCCTCCCGAAGGGCGATGGCCCGCTGCAGGCTCCGGAGCTGCTCGACAGCGGCACGGCTTCCCGCCGACACACCTTCTGCCAGCTTGACAAACAGTGCTTCGATCCGGGTGTCGACGTCGGCCGGGGTCGTCTTGATGGCGACCGCGATACCTTTGATCGGCGTACCCTCGGCGATGTGCTGCAGCAGCTGCTCCTCGTCCGAGTTCAGGAGTCCGTCGCCACTCACCGGTCGGGTGAGCGCCTCGACGATCTTCGGATCGAGCATCGAACCACCTGTCGCCACCTCTCGGATGGCGCGGACCAACTGGTCGCCCTCGGCGATGCGGTCCTTCAGAAGGTACGCATAGCCGGCAGCGCCCTCGGACAGCAGCGCGACGGCGTACTCCGGATCGTCGTACTGGGAGAGAATCACGATCCCGGTCCCCGGATGTGTCTTTCGCACGATCCTTGCCGCCTCGATGCCTTCGCGCTGGAACGCCGGCGGCATGCGGATGTCGGTCACCACGACCTGGGGAGCAGCAGCGGACGCCCCCTCGACCAGCCCGTCGAAGTCGGCGGCCAGGCCGGTGATCTCGATGTCGGGGGCCAGGGAGATGAGTGCGGCCACGCCCTCGCGCACCAGCAGATTGTCGTCGGCTAGGAACACCGAAATGGCCATAGGGGTCATCTTGGGCAATCGCCGGCGGCTCCACCAGGAGGGGAGCCCGTCGATTTGGGGTGGGGATTCCCACACCGCTGTTCGCATGTTCACCCCATAGACCGCGGCCGATTCATCCGGGACGATAGGTGGGAACCCGCACAGAGGAGATGCAGCAATGCGCCACGAATCTACCGTCACATCCCTCGGGTGGATCCCATCCGAAGCGATCGAAGGCATGATGCGGCTCCCGATCGACATCGGTCTCGGCCACTACGACCCGCCGCCCCCCGATTTCGTCGACGACGATGTGGTCGCCCGGCTCATCGCCGACGACGCGATCCGGTTCGTCAACCGTCTCACGGCCTGGATCGAGGTGAGCGACGGCGAGATCGTCGACGCCGGCTACTCGGGAGGTGGCGTCGTCGGATCGACGACGGCCCGCATCGGCCCGTTGCGGGTCACCTTCCCGGGCGTCGCCTACCCGGTCGTACAGCAGTCCCCCGTTGTCGAGGATGGCCGCGCCCGGTTCGTGCAGACCGCAGGGGGAAGGACCGGAGCGCCGATGCCGCGCCGGATCGAAAGCCCGCCATTCGTTCGGATCAGCGGGCCGACCGCCTGGTCGACCCTGACCCTCGAGATCGCCGCGGATGGGACACCCTCCTTCGAGCTCTCCGGCGCGTCTCCCTTCCCCCGGCAGTGGGTCTATGACGGGAGCGGCGATCTCGTGAGGAAGACGGCCACCACCGACTGGAAGACCTGGACCCGCA
>JAOUGG010000828.1 GCA_029857855.1 Acidimicrobiia bacterium
CCGGCACGAACCTGCCCCGAACCGGCGATGCCTGTGTGTTCCTGTCGCTGGCCGACCGTGACAAGGACGAGGGGCTGGCCGTGGCCCGTCGACTCCACGAACTCGGACACTGCCTGGTGGCCACCGCCGGAACGGCGGCCCACCTGGAAGCGGCGGGCCTGCCGGTCGATCAGGTGGTCGCCCGACTCGGCCAGGGTGAGGTGTCGGCCGTCGACCTCATCGAGGAGGGTCGGATCTCTCTCGTCATCAACACACCCCGAGGTCGGGGGCCCCGGGCCGACGGCGCATACATCAGACGGGCCGCCGGCCAGCACGGCATCCCGCTGGTGACCACGATGGCTGCGGCCCTGGCCGCGGCCCGCGGCATGGTCGAACTCGCTGATGGAGCCCTCCAGGTCCGTCCGCTCCAGGCCATCCATGCGCACGGCCGGGCCAACGGGTGATGCCGGCCGCCACCCCGAGGCCTCAGCATCGATCGGACCGACGTGACTGATCTGACGACCACGGTCGGCTCCGTGGCGCTGGCCAATCCGATCATGACCGCAGCAGGCACGGCGGGTCACGGGGCCGAACTCGGTGCGTACTGTGATCTGGCGTCGCTCGGGGCGGTCGTGGTCAAGTCGCTGGCCCCCTTCGCCTGGGCCGGCAATCCTGCGGTCCGGGTTCACGCCACCACCGGCGGCATGATCAACTCGGTCGGCCTGCAGGGCCCCGGCGTCGAGGCGTGGTTGACGAACGCGCTGCCCGCCCTGGTCGCATCGGGAGCCCGCGTGGTGGCCTCGATCTGGGGGCGCAGCGTCGACGACTACCGTCGGGCGGCGCAGATGCTGGCCGACGCTCCGCCTGAGGTCGTGGCCGTCGAGGTCAACATCTCCTGCCCCAACACCGAGGCCGGCAACGAGATGTTCGCCCACTCCACGGCCATGACCACCGAGGTGCTGGCCGCCACCGACGGTTGCCGTCGCCCGCGCTGGGCCAAGCTGAGCCCGAACGTGGGACTCGTAGGCCTACCCGACATCGCCCGCGCCGCCCGCGACGGGGGAGCGGAGGCCGTCACCCTGGTCAACACGTTCTTCGGGCTCGTCATCGATCCGGTCACCGGCGAGCCGGTGCTCGGAGGAGGGGGTGGGGGAGTCTCAGGCCCGGCCATCAAGCCGCTGGCCGTCCGGGCGGTGGCCGATGTACGCGCCGCCTGCCCCGACCTGCCCATCATCGGGGTCGGCGGGATCGCCCGGGTCACCGACGTGATCGAGTACGCCCGAGTCGGTGCTGACGCCGTGCAGGTCGGAACCGCGTCGTTCGCCGACCCCGGAATCGTGGGACGATTGGTCACCGATCTGGCCGACTGGTGTGCTAAGCAGAAGATAGAGCGATTCCGTGACCTCATTGGCACGGCCAGGCTCTGACATCGACTTTCAGGAGAAAACGTCGTGACCAAAACCACCGAGCAGACAGCCGAAGGGCTCTCCCCGGAGTTGCGGGCCAAAATGGCCCTCGCCCTGGATGTCGACGACCTCGTCCAAGCCGTTCGACTGGCCCGCCGGCTGTCCCCGTGGTTCGGGGTGGCCAAGGTCGGGCTGGAGCTCTTCACGGCCGCCGGCCCCGATGCGGTCGGCACCATGCTCGACAACGGCTTCGAGGTGTTTCTCGATCTCAAGCTGCACGACATTCCCACGACCGTTGGCAAGGCCGCCGGCGTGGCGGGGGCGCTTGGCGTCAAGTACCTCACGATGCACGCCCACGGCGGCGAGGCCATGCTGAAGTCGGGGGTCGACGGTCTTCGAAACGGTGCCCGCAACGCCGATCTCCCCGATCCGATCGCCGTGGCCGTGACCGTGCTGACCAGCGATTCCGAGGCACCGGCCCACATCATGCCCAACCGGCTCCGCCTCGCCGTCGAGGCCGGTTGCGAAGGCATCGTGTGTTCCGGGGCCAACCTCCGTGAGGCCCGCGAGCTGTCACCGCGGACGCTGCGCATCGTGCCGGGTATCCGGGCCGAGGGAGCCGACAACCACGACCAGCCGTATCCCCTGACGCCGCAGCGGGCGCTCGACGAGGGCGCCGGGCTCCTGGTGGTCGGCCGGACAGTGACGTTGGCCGACGATCCGGCTGCGGCCGCCGCCGAACTCTTCTCCGACCTCGGCACCTCCGGTAGCCGGAACGACGATGCCTGATTGCCGCTAGCCTGGGTGCTTCGACGTCTCCGATCGCCCAATCGATCAAATCGAGGCCGTTCATGAGTACTCCCCCCAAACTGACCGACGAGCAGCGCCGAGCAGCGCTCGAGAAGGCGGCCGAGGCGCGCCGGATCCGGGCCGAGGTCAAGAAAGACCTGAAGATGGGCACGATGAACCTCGAGCAACTGCTCGTTCGTGCCGATGCTGAACCCATGGTGGCGAAGATCAAGGCCCTGGCCGCTCTGGAATCCCTGCCCGG
>JAOUGG010000829.1 GCA_029857855.1 Acidimicrobiia bacterium
GGTTGCGTCGACTCCGCGCGGCTACTGGCTGAGTGTTGCGTTCATACTGGTCGGTGCGGCGGCATTCGGATGGTCGTCCCGGAACGGTACGTTGATCGAGACGGCCGACTCGGACGTTGCCGCGGCCTCCTAACAGGCTGAACCGGAAGTATCGGCGGCGGCAAGCCGCTACGAGTCAATCGGTTCGAGTCCAAGGGCCCGCCGGCCGTGGTCGTTGAGATCGTCGACCCCGAAGCGGTCAGCCCACGTACGCTCGTAGTGCTCCTCGGGGAAATCACCCGGGCTGCTCCCGTCGGTGAACGCCGCCAGCACACCCTCGGCGTACCGCTCATTGCGGGGACACCAGGGAGCGGCGGGGATGTACATCACGTTGCCCCAACCCCGCTGGTCGGTCACCGGGGCGACGCCGTGCACCATGTCGCAGTGCCACCACACCGAGTCACCGGCCTGCACGTCGGGTATCAGGCTCAAGCCGTCGAGCAGCACCGAGTGCCACCGCTGCGTGATAGGGAAGCTTCGGCCGACGACAACGCCGCACATGTCGTCGTCGGGCACGTCATCGAGGAGCGGCCGCAGGAGCAGGTAGGCGATCGCCTCCGGGATCGGCACCGACCGGAGCACACCCTGATCGGAGTCCATGTCCGACAGGGCCGTCCATCCCTGGAACGTCCGGAAAACCGACGTCATCGTGGAGCCGGGGTACTGGGAACCGACGGTTCGATGAGCGGCGTCCCACGGATCGAACCGTTCGATCGAGCCGTCGAACACGTGACGGAACGCCCGCTGATATTCCGGCTTCATCCAGAGGTCGAGCGTGCCGGCGTCGACGTGGGTGCCGAGCCCCTTCGAGGTCGTTCCCTCCGGGCGTCGCCGGACCCGGTCGGGGTACATGGCGTTTCGCTCGCCGTCGAACCAGGGCTCGCCGTTGTCCGAGGACGATCGCCACAGCGAATTGAGGAACTGCTGCACGACGGCCATCCGGTCACTTTGGCGGGCCTCCATCTGGGCCGTCGACCAGTAGATCGGGAAGATCTCCGGCTTCGAGTCGACAGACGAGAAGAACTTGTCGCCCGGTCCCCGGTAGACGTCGTCGAACCGGTTGCGATCCAGGTAGTCGGCGAGCGACCGATCCCAGCGTCGGGCCTGGTCGCGGTCGAAGTGGTTGCGGACCACCAGACAACCGCGCCGCCGTACCTGCTCGAACACCTCGGCGGTCGACGATCCGTCGGCCAGCACCTCGAAGTCGACCACCGGCCAGGCACTGTCCGACTCGGCGTTGGCCGCCTTGATCTCGGCCACCCGGTCGACCATCAGGCCCTCGATGACGGCGAACACCTCCTCGACGGTGTGACCGGACGCCTCGATCCGGGACCGGATCCCCGCCTTGAGCCGCCGGACGGCAGCAGGGACATCGGTGGGTGGGTCCGGCCACGCCGGCAACTCGGGCGCTTCGTCCATGGCTCGATCGTATGTCGAACGGCACCGACGGAAAAACCGGCGGCGTCACCGAACCGTTCAGCGAATCAGAAAAGATCTGCTGCGATCTGTCCATTTCGTCCGATCCCGTTCGTCGTGATGGTGAGCGACGGGTGATGACACCCGCACTGAGGAAAGGTTGCAGACATGCCCAACTACGTATTGACCTATCACGGCGAAGCCGGACCGATGCCCACCGACCCGGCCGCCATGGAAGCGGTGATGGAGGAATGGGGCGCCTGGTACGGATCGATTGGCGATGCGCTGGTCGACGGCGGCGCCCCGTTCGGTGAGTCGGCTTCGATCGGGCCCGACGGTTCGAGCACGGCCAATCCGGCATCGCTGTCCGGCTACACCATCATCAAGGCCGACAATCTCTCGAGCGCAAGCGCCGTCGCGAAGAGCTGCCCGGTCCTGAAGAACGGCCACACCGTGCAGATCTCCCAGTCGATCGACATGTGATCGGGCGGGCACCCGCGATCCGGCCGCCGGTGTCCCTGACGCATTGTCGAAGACAATGCCCAGGAGTTCCGACGGCCGGATCGGGTGTCGGTCGTCAGGAGTTCCGCTACCGGATCACCGTGACCGCGGGCGGCCCGTCGATCTGGCGGGCCGTGCCGTCGCCTTTGTTCACCGTCCAGGTCACGGTCTCGTCGCACACCCACTCGCCGGCGGTGCCGTTGAGCCGCCACTCGGTGTTCTGGTGGGTCTGACCGTTGACCAGGAAGCTGACGGTCATCGAACCACCGATGCACCAGGTGGTGTCGAAGAACACCTTGATCTCGTCGTTGCCGTTGGCTCGAAGATCGCCGGTCAGATCGATGCGCTCGCTGTTGGGCAGCGCCTCCCGCCGGCAGCCGATGAGCGAGGTGCTCAGCTGTATCGCCGAGGGTCTCAATAACACGGCCGTGGCCGAGCGGCTTGTCGTCGGCGAGAAGGCCGTCGCCTGCCCGCC
>JAOUGG010000091.1 GCA_029857855.1 Acidimicrobiia bacterium
GGCGTGGAACGGTGCGCGATGATCACCTGATGACCGGCGGCGGCCTCGATCAGCTCCTGCGTCGAGAGGTCTCGGTCGAGCAGGTTGGTGGTGACCTCAACGCCGGGCACGGCCTCCAGCTCGGGCAAGGCCCGCCCGTAGTAGGCCTCGCGGTCCTCGGTGTTGTGGGTCAGGAACACTCGCATCATGGCCAACGTAGCCCAGCTTTCAACCGCACCGGAGCTCGGATGGGGTGAGCAGCGACTGACCGCGGAGGCTCTGAACTGCGGCGGCGCTGAACCACCGACGTTATGAAGTTGTCAAGGAACAAGGCGGGGACGTGCAGGGTAAAGAGCGGGCCTCGGTCTTCAGCGCTGCAACCGATTGCGGGGCAGTCCGCTAGGGCCCGGCTGGTTGAGCGGGCCGGTGGGCTGTCGTTCGACGAGTTATGGCCATCACCCGACGGTGAGCACCGGGGTGGGTGGGCGCCACTGAGACCGGCCGCCGATCGGGGTGGGTTGTCTCCTGATGCCGGCCGTCGGGGCTCTGAATATCGAGCCTTCGGTCGCTCCAGAGCTTGAGACGCCATCCACCTTCGTGTACGGCATGGTGATGCTCACCGCAGAGCGGCAGGAGGTTGCACAGGTCGGTTGGGCCGCCGTGCTCCCACTCGTGGACATGGTGAAGTTGACACCATGACAGCGGACGTTCGCATCCGATCCATGCGCAGCTGCGGTAGATGGCCCGAAGGGCAAGCCACTGCGCGGCGGTGGCTGTGCGGTACCGCCGACCGACGTCAAGAGGAATCCCATCGTCATCGATGACGATTCGCTGCACCACAGCGTGACACGCCAGACGGGAGATCGACTCGGGTGCCAGCGGTTGCCCGTCGCTCGTCTCGGCGATCGAGTTCGGGTGTGCGCCCTCGGCGAACGTCTGCCAGTCGACGATCACGCCGATCGAGGGAAGTGCGCCGCGGCCGGTCGCCTGCCCGGTCAGCAGTTCGAAAGCTGCCGTTGCCGCGAGGTTCGCCGTTCGGT
The DNA here is from genome assembly GCA_029857855.1 of Acidimicrobiia bacterium. GTDB lineage: Bacteria > Actinomycetota > Acidimicrobiia > Acidimicrobiales > SZUA-35 > JAHELU01. The sequence goes on from JAOUGG010000091.1 coordinate 1,020, forward strand.
GGACGCCGCCCTGGTTGGCGAGACGAGCCCCGTGGGCCTCGACAGCGTTGCGGATCGCCTCGAAGCGTTCGGGGTCGAACTCGCCGTGTACGTGGCCCATGCCGGTTTCGTCGTCGATCCAGGACCGCCAGCTCGACGCCCGGCGTTGGGCTTCGGCATCCGAGCCGCTGTGGTTGCGGCGAAGCACGGCGACCAGGCGCCGCATCCGACGGGCGAACAGATCGACCGGTTCATCGGCGGCCGCCGCCACGAGGCCGGGATCGTTCAGCTCCTGGCGCTGCTCCTCATCGAGCTTCCTCATCGCTCGGACAAAGACGTCGACTTGAGCGCCACCGATACGCCCAGCTCGAACAGCGGCGGCGACGTGACCGAGTTCGCCGAGCACCGCCGAGCGTGCGACCTCGCGGCGGGCCACGGAACCGGCCACCGCCCGGCCGCCGCCCAGAAAAAGGCCATGGGAGCCCCGACCGATACCCTGTTCGGCCAGCCGGTCGGCGGCCGCGCCCAGGCGCATCGACAAGCCATCGCTTGCCCGCTGCACTGAACGAATCGCCGCCATCAGTCGCTGGAGCTCGGTCGCCCCCAACGCTTCGCAGGTGATGTTCGACAGTGAGGTCGACAGGATGTTCAACAAGCCGACGACCTCGTCGACCGACGACGCCTGCTTCGAGGATGTAGCCACCATGGGCAGAGCCAGACACGAGAGTGTGCGTGGGCATCCGTGGATGCGAGTGCCGGACCCCGACCGGCAGAGATCACGTTAGCACCCGAGGCCCCTGACTGTCAAACGAATGTTCGAAGAAAGCCGGCTGCTCGGTGACAGCTCACATGCACAGCCGGATTCGACCGATCTCCAGCTGATCGCCCGTGGTCGGAACCCGACCGATCTCCAGGTGATCGCCCACAGCCAGGAGTTTGGTCGAAGACCAAACTCGGGGTGAGCTGCTCCGCAGCTCACACGTACGCCCGGAGGGACTCGAACCCCCAACCAACTGGTTCGAAGCCAGTTACTCTATCCACTTGAGCTACGGGCGCTTGGACGGCTCAAGTGTAGCCACCAGTATCAGGTGCACGCCTCGCAATTGTCGACTCAGCTGTCGAAGCGGGCGATCTCGTGTTGGCTCGACCAGCTCTGCACCGTCGAGCCGAGCGGCCAGAATCCCCGGGGACAGAGCAGGTCGTCGATCAGGTACTCCATGGCCGGGCCGTACGTGGCCCGCACATGGCGGCCGTAGGCTCGGGCGTCCTCGTAGGGGCGGAGGTCGAAGCCGTGGTCGGTGAGGCGCTGGTAGAGATCGAGGAACAGATCGGAGTTGTCGGTGTCGGTTTGGCGTTGCTGGTAGGGCGTGAGGTCGTGGCCCTGAGTGACCTCCATGAAGATCGCTTCGGCTCGACGGAGGAACCAGTAGGCGTAGCCGTCGGTGGCCCCGTTGATGATCTGGGCGTGCAGGGCGGCGTCGCACAGTAGGCCGAGTGCGGTCACCCAGTTCTGGCGTCGATCATGGGACCGGAACAGCACCAGGAGCGGGACCGTCGAGTGGGTTTCCAGGATGCCCGCCGCCCATTGTTCCCATTTCTCGAACTGCTCGTCGATCTTCTTGGGGTCGGCGTCGGGTGCCCAGGCGATGACGAGGTCGGTCGGCGTGATGCGGTCGGTGCCGCCGGTGTCGAGTGTCATGAGCTGCCGTTCCCGGTCGGAGTAGGCGGCGTAGAGGGCGGGCAGGTAGCCGATGACGAGGGCGACGGTGATGACGCCGAAGAAGGCCTCGATGATGGCGCCGGCCCGGGGGCCGGTGTCGCCTGGAACGATCTCGCCGAACCCGACGGTGAAGTAGACGACTCCCGAGTAGTACCAGGAGTCGGCGAAGCTCTCGATGGCGTTGATGTCGTCGAGAGTGGCCCAGATGAGGGCGAAGCCGGTGATCTGCAGGAGCGCCCACGTGCCAAGCAGCACGATCACGAGGAGCGGGGCGAAGGCCGACAGCATGCGTTCCCGCACCGACGATTCGTCGGGTAGTCGTTTCGCCACGGTTCGTAGAGCGACGAACATCGACCGGCCGATCACGAACGTGGGCCACCACCGGGCCGGTGAGGTCGACGTCGAGACCAACGTGTTGACCAGGTCGGCCAGCGCCAGAGCGATCAGCGCGGCGCCGAAGATGACGATGAGGAGATCGAGCACGACCCAACGGTATCGGGTGGGCCCGATCCGCCGTTACGGCCGCAGCATCGGTGGGTGCAGCAGTTCGGCCGGGCCGCGCCGATAGAGCTTGGCCGGGCGCCCGCCCTGCCTGGTCGTCGTGGCGCCGGTCTCGACCACGAAGCCAGGGGTCTTCGAAACTTTGCGGTGGAAGTTGCGGGGATCGATCTCGGTGTCCCACACCGCCTCGTACACCTGACGGAGCTCCCCGATGGTGAACGCCTCGCTGCAGAACGCGGTGGCCAGCGGCGAGTACTCGAGTTTGGCCCGGGCCCGCTCCACGCCGTCGGACAGAATGCGATGGTGATCGAAGGCCAGGCGTCCGGGATCGTCGAGCAGGTCGCCGACCGCAGTCCAACGGGCCGCAGCGGCATCGCCTCCGGCGGTCGGATCGGCGGCGTCGGGGACGAGGGCGAGGTGGGCGATCGAGATGACCCGGCGGGGATCTCGGTCGGGGTGGCCGTAGGTGGCGAGCTGTTCGAGGTGGACCCGGAGTTCGCTCAGGCCGGTCTCCTCGCTCAGCTCCCGCTCGGCGGCGTCGAGCAGATCCTCGTCCGGTCGAACGAAACCGCCGGGGAGCGCGGCCTGGCCCCGGAACGGGTCGACGCCCCGATCGATCGTCAGGATCAGGAGTCGGTCGTTGCGCACGGTGAGGACGACGAGGTCGACGGCCACCAGCATCTTCGTCGGTCGAGCCATTGCCGTCGAGTCTACCCGATGCCCGTTATTATCGTCTAGTTGACGATTACGGTTATGCGTGTTATCGTCAAGACGACGATAAGAAAGAGAAGGCGTCGGGAACAGGTCCCGGCGCAGGGAGACGCAAGGAGTCAACCATGGCGGACATAACTCGCCGACCGTTCCTCAACCGACTGCGGGCCGATCCGTCGGTCCACATCCAGCACTTTCGCAACGGAAGTGTCCGCCACGAGGGGGCGGGTGTGGCGTTCTGGTACCGCCCGGCCACTGCGGCGCTGGCCGAGGTGCCGCTCGACGACCGGCAGCAGACCCTGTTGTTCCACGCCCGCACGTCCGACTTCCAGGACGTCACCGTGCAGGCCACGGTGACCTACCGGGTCGTCGATCCGACGCTGGCCGCGAAACGAATTGCGTTCGACATCGACCCGACGACCGGCCAGTGGACGAGCGACCCGATTGAGACCCTCAGTGACCTGCTTCGAGAGCTGGCGCAGCAGCCTGCGATCGAGAAAGTGGCGACGATGACCGTCACGGAGGCGCTGGCTCGGGGTGTCGGGCCGATCCGGGCCGAAGTGGCCGGTGTCCTGGCCGACGATCCACGGCTGTCCGAGCGGGGCCTCGCCGTCACCGACGTGCGGGTCGTGGCCGTGCGGGCCGACTCGGACCTCGAGCGGGCACTGCAGACCGAGACCCGGGAGCGGGTGCAACAGGAGGCCGACAAGGCAACGTTCGACCGTCGCGCGATGGCGGTCGAGAGCGAGCGGGCGATCGCCGAGAATGAACTGCAGAATCAGATCGAGTTGGCCCGGCGGGAGGAGACCCTGGTCAACCAGGTCGGCCAGAACGAGCGGCAGCGGGCGACCAACGAGGCAACGGCCAACCGCATCCTGGTCGAGTCGCAGGTGGCCGAGCAGCGGGCGAAGGACGAGGCGAAGGCGGAGGGCATTCGCCAGGTGGGCGAGGCTCAGGCCGATGTCGAGGAGGCGAAGATGCGGGTTGTTCAGTCGGTCGATCAGGGTGTGTTGCTGGCGCTGGCCGCCCGTGACCTGGCCCGCAATGTGCCCCGGATCTCGAACCTCACGGTGACGCCCGACCTGGTGGTGCCCATGCTGGCCCGGTTGGGTGAGTCGATGGGCGGTGGCAGCCGTGAGGTCGTGGCGGGCCGGGAGGAGGGAGACGGTGGCGCCACGGGTCCGGGGCGGCGATGAGCCTCCGGCCCCGGGCGGTCGTCGTGTACCGGACCTCGGAGTTCGACGAACTCGTGGCCCGGCACGGCACCGCCCAACAGGCCGACTTCTTCCTGCGGCAGCGGGGCCGGGCGATCGACGAGCTGGCCGACCGTCGTCGCGACCTCGGATCGGCGCTGACGGCGGTTCGAGGTGCGGTGCCGGTCGACTGGCGGCGGGCCGAGGTCGAGCGGGCCGACCTGGCCCGGTTCGTGTTCGGGCCGGAGGATGTGATCGTGGTCGTCGGGCAGGACGGCCTGGTGGCGAATGTGGCCAAGTACCTCGACGGACAGCCGGTGATCGGGGTCGATCCCGAGCCGGGTCGCAACGCCGGCGTGCTGGTGACCCAGCGGCCCGACGACGTCGAACGGCTGCTGGCCGCCGTGGTGTCGGAACAGGTGGGGGTGAGCGATCGTACGCTGGTCGAGGCCGTGACCGACGACGGACAGCGGATCCGGGCGCTCAACGAGGTGTTCGTCGGGCACGCCGGTCATCAGTCGGCCCGCTACCGCATCGACGTGCCCGGTGAGCGGGGCGAACGGCGCAGCGAGCGCCAGTCGTCGTCGGGGCTGCTCGCCGGCACCGGCACCGGGTCGACGGGATGGCTGCGATCGGCGTGGTTGGAGCGGCGAAGCGACCTGGCGTTGCCCGAGCCGTGCCGGCCGGACCTGGCGTGGTTCGTGCGGGAGGCGTGGCCGTCGCCCGCCACCGGCGTGGCGCTCACCGAGGGTACGCTGGCCGACGGTCAGCGGCTCGGCATCGTGGCCGAAGGCGACCTGGTGTGTTTCGGCGACGGCATCGAATCGGATCGGATCACCCTGTCGTGGGGACAGCGCCTCGACATCTCCCGCTCGGCGACCGTGATGCGGCTGGTCGTCGGCTGATCGATCAGTCGCCGGTGTCGTAGGTGGTTTGGCCGTCGCCGTGCTCGCCGTTATCCCCCGATTCGGTCGACGCCTCCACCCCCTGAATGCTGGCCGGTATCTCGATTTCGGCCTCAACCATCGGGTCCTCTTCCCATGGGCGGTAGGTGTAGAGGAAGATGACGACGAGAGCGAAGAAGCTGGCCCAGAAGTACCAGCTGATACGTTTCTCGAAGGTGCCGGTCACCGACTGAAGGCCGCGAATGATGACGAAGAGAATGGTCAGGGCGATGACGGCCAGAATTGCGGCATCCATCATCGTCTCCGGCCGGTTGATCGTGAATTCGGCCGCCGCTATTACGCCCAACATCGTTGTCCATCCTAGATGGTCTGAACGCGGCCATCCGGGGATGGTGATGGACGTCTCAGGTCGGCTGAGGGCTACCGACGCGGGCGAGGTGGCGGATGAGATCGGTGGTGGTGATAATCCCCTCCAGCCGACCCTCGTCGTCGACGACCAGGAGCGAGTGGGCCATTCCGTCGGACAGTAGCTCGGCTGCGTCAGTGATCGTCGCGGTTGCCTGCACCGTACGAAGATCGGTGGACATGGCATCGTCGATGGTGAAGTGGTAGTCGAGCATCTCGGCCATGTCCCGCTCGTCGAATCCGTCGATGTCGTAGGCCAGGCGAAGCACGTCGACCGACGAGATCATGCCCACCGGATGGTCGTGTTCCATGACCGGGACGTGATGGAACGGGGCGTACTTGAGCATGTGGTAGACCTCGGATACCGGTTGATCACGTTGGACCGTCACCGGGTCGGTGGTCACCAGTTGGGCCACGGTTGTCACTTCAGCCATCTCGACACCTCCTACGGTTGGCGCAGCCCCGGCGGCGACCTCGGTGTCGCTCGTTCGGTACTGCTTCACGCGTGATTGTAGGAGGCAGCCACGTCGGCTTCTGGGGCCAAAGGTCCTCTGTCGGCTCGACTGTTCAGTAGTGCTGGACCGTGAGCGACGTGATCGTCGTCAGGTCACGGGTTGAGAACCCTGGGTAGGCGGGGTGTGAACCGATGGCTTCGAGCTCGTCGGGGTTGCACAGGACGAGCAGGAGTCCTTCGTCGATGCCGCCGAGCTGGAAGTTGACCGCCGGGTCGGCTGGGTTGTGATATCGCTGTCGAAGTTGGTCGATCAGCTCCCAGTCAAGCTGGTAGAACACCTCCGTTGAGCCGTCGGCGAACCTGACCTCCACGTAGTCGATGGTCGGATCCTCGACGAGGCATGTGTCATCGACCCACAGGCATCGTATGGCCGGCAATCGACTGAGGAGGCCACTCGTCGTCCTCGGTGGAGGTGGACACCGATGACTGTCGGCCCGCATCGTCGTCTCGGTGCGACGAGCCTCCCAGAATACGCTTCCAGAATCCCATCGGCGATCCCCTTGGTGATGCTGACTTGTGGCGGAGGTGGACGGGAATCGAACCCGCCTACGATGGATCACATCGTACGCCCGCTTTGAAGGCGGGGGAGCCCACCAGGCGCTCAGACACCTCCACCAGGGAATCTACCGTGTGCCGAGAGCGTTCGGCGGACCGTTGCAGCCATTCTGCTAGCCATTCGGGCCAAGTCCGATCCAATCCAGCGACTGGTCGAAGCATCAACCTTCGTCCGTCCACTCGTCGACCGGGAGCACGACGGACACCCGCCGCAGGCGATGACGGTAGACCCGGTTGATCATGGCCTCCGATGTGCCGGCCCAGTCGGCTAGCTCCCAGCTGGAGCGGCCGGCGTCCGCCTGCATGCTGATCGCTGTGTGCCGAAGCTCGTACGGCGTGATGCAGGGGTCGATCCCGGCGTGGCGGCAGAGCAGCCGCAACGACCGGGCCAGGCTGTGTCGATCTACGGGCTGACCTTGGGAACTGGACGCAACGATGTCCAGGTCAAACCACTCGACACCGGCCTTCGCCTGCAGCTCGCTCTGCTCGT
>JAOUGG010000092.1 GCA_029857855.1 Acidimicrobiia bacterium
CTTTCGTTCCTGTTCGATTCTACCGTCGATCGGTTGTACCCGATCAATCTCGACCTGGTGGAAGGTCGAAGTATTCCGCGGGGTTGCAGCGCAACGGGACAAGGCCAAAACCACCGGGCCAAAACCACCGATCGGCCCGAGGATAGGATTCGGGCCGACCGGGTCGTCGCAAAATCGCGGCCCTCCGCCTGACGGGTCAGGAAGGTTCGCCTCGGATTGCGTCGACTGATAGCCGAAAGAAAGCCTCGACGCGGCTCCCTCCTTCGACTCGATCTCTTCCACTCATCGTTCGGGGCTCACGCCATGATCGGTGGTTGGATTCGATGACTCGCTGACCCCGTTGATGGTCCGACGGGGCTTGTGTCGACGATTGTAGAGACGATTGATCAGCTGTGGCAAATGGTCATCACCGATGCGGACGTGTCGAGCGTCATCCCGGCCGTGGCTCCGCGGTCGGTAGCCTGGAACCGTGCCTGAACTTCCTGACCAAGCCACGTTAACCGGTGTCCTCCGGGGCGTCGTCGATCCTGAGCTCGGCTCGAACATCGTGGAGCTGGGCATGGTCAAGGGTGTCAAAGTCGCCGACGACGGGGTCGTCACGCTCGCCATCGCGTTGACCACCGCCGGTTGTCCGCTGCGGGGCCAGATCCAACGTGACGCCAAGACCCGGGTCGAGTCGCTGCCCGGCGTGACGAAGGTACTGATCGACTGGAGCGAACTCGACGCCGAGGAACGATCGGCGGCCATGGCGGTGGCCCGCAAGAACGCTGCCGAGCGGGCGCCACAAACCGCAATACCGGCAAGGGCGCGGGTTCTCGCCATCGCCTCGGGGAAAGGCGGGGTCGGCAAATCCTCGGTCACCGCCAACCTGGCGGCGGCGCTTGCCTCCCGAGGATTCCAGGTTGGCGTGATCGACGCCGACATCTGGGGCTTCTCGATCCCGCGGATGCTCGGCGTCGACGGTCGTCTCGGCGCCTCGAAGTCGGGCGAGCGAACCTCGATCGTTCCGCTGACCCGCCCGATCGGTACCGGGCGCCTCGACATCGTGTCGATGGGGCTGCTCGTCGACAGCGAGGATGCGGCGCTTCTGTGGCGTGGGCTGATGCTCAACCGGGCCGTCCAGCACTTCCTGGAGGACGTCGACTGGGCCCCCGACCTCGACTACGTCGTCATCGACATGCCTCCGGGCACCGGTGACGTGGCCATGGGTTTGGCCCGGATGATCCCCCGAGCCGAAATGATCGTGGTCACCACTCCGGCCACCGGTGCGCAGAAGGTGGCGGGCCGGGCGGTGGCGATGGCCCGAAAGTCGTATCTCCGGGTGGCCGGTGTGATCGAGAACATGTCGTACTTCGAAACGCCCGACGGCGAGCGCCACGAGCTCTTCGGCCGCGGCGGCGGCGAGGCCCTGGCGGCCGAAACGGGTCTCGAACTCATCGGTCGGGTCCCCATCGAGCCTGCGGTCTCGGCCGGTGGTGACGACGGCGAGCCGGTGGTCCTGGGTGACGGTGTGGCCGCTGCGGCGTTCCACGCCATCGCCGATCGGATCGTCACCGAGGTGGCGCCCCCGGTTGAGATGGAGGGTTGTACGGCCAGGATGCTCGATCTGATGGACGCGGCGCTGGCCGAGAGCGACAACTGATCGGTTGCTAGTGGGCCTCCGAGCCGCCGTCGCCGGCGGCCGGTGCTGCAGCCCGATCCGTCGATGCCCGTTCCACCGACACGTTGTGATTCAGGAAGTGCGACGACGGCACCAGAATCGAGTCTTCGGCGGTGGTGACGATCTCGATCGCCGTCGGGTGGAGTGCACGTACGGTGCCGGAAACGTTGTCGACGGTGACCTTGTCTCCTTCGTTGACAACCCGTCGCAGCGCCCGTGATGCCGCCACCTCCCGGGCCACGCCGTGGCCGCCCAGGCCGACGAGCAGGGTGAAACTGGCGGCGAGGGCGAAGAAGACGGCGGCCACACCCATGTTGACGACCTCGGTGTCGATCCCGAGTTGGCTGACGGCAAGCAAGACGGCGAGGGCCACGATGGTGCCCTTCACGATCAGGTTGGCCTGACGCTGCACGTTCAGCGGCATTCGCCCGGTGGCCTGGTCGAGCGCAGCCGTGGCGAACGACGCGAGCACGTTGGCCAGGATGATGATGATCGCCGCCACCATCAGTTTGGGGACGAACGCCACCACATCCTTGGGGAGCTGTTCGAGTGCGGTCGGCTGCACGAAGCCGAGTCCGCCGATAAGTCCGGCCACGACGCCGAACGCCAGTGCCAGCTGGGAGACGGGGCGAGCCACGTTCTGTATCGCTTGGGGTCGGGACTTGCCGCCGACGATGGCGAACACGATTCTGGAGGCAACGACTCCGAGGACGATGCCGATGACCACCGCGATGGCGGCGAGGATCCACTCATTCATGATTGCTGCTCACGTTTCGTCTACTCCTCCGGTTCAACGGGTTCCTCCAGGATCAACATGCGCGATGTCTCGATCCCGGCGGCGAAGAGATCCGACAGCACACCGAACATCACTCGGGAGTCGAGCCGTTTCGTGACCTTCTCCTCCAGGCGGGTCGGCAGGTCGTCGGGCGGGGCCAGGGCCAGGGCCAGTGCTCCGGCCAGATCATCGGTGTCGTGCGCCGCGTCCTCTTCGGCGAGCCGTTCCAGGGCGGCGGCGCAGCTCTGACATACGGCGACATGGGCGTCGAGCTTGACGTCGTCGGCTTCGCCGTGCAGCCACGCCCGCAGGGCACCGCCGGAGGGGTGGAAGAGCAGCGGCCTCATGCCCACTCCCTCAAGACGTTGCCGAGGCGTCGGCGGGCCCGGAGCAGCCTCGTCTTCACGGTCGGCATCGGTATGGCCAGTAACTCCGAGATCTCCTCGTAGGAGAGGCCTTCGAGCTCCCGGAGTACCACGATCGACCGGGACAGTTCGTCGAGTGTGTCCAGGGCCTCCACGAACTCGTCCATGACGATATGGCCCTGCACCCGGGATTCAACGGAGGGGTCGACGCGGGTCCTGCGCTCCGGCAGGTCGTGCGGATCGAGGACGACCGCCCGCCGCCGTCGTAACGTCGAGATGGCGGTGTTGTGGGTGATGCGCAACAGCCAGCTGCGAATCGACGAGTCGCCCCGGAAGGTGGGCAGGGCCAGCCACGCCTTGACCAGCGCCTCCTGGGCGACGTCCTCGGCCAGCGCTCGATCCCGTACTATCGACAGGGCGAGGCGGAAGATGGCGTCGCTGTGCTCGACCACCAGTCGGTGCAGATCGTCGGGATCGCCGGCAGGGTGCGGGCGGCCGTCGGTCGGCGGTTCGCCGATCGAGGCCGAGTGACGGCGATCCGCGGCGCTCCGAGTCGAGGAGGCGGCGGCACGCGCCGAAGTGTTGATGTCGGGGTTCCGCTCGATCCCGGCCGACATGGCCAGCAGTTGGAAGACGGGAAAGAGCGGTCGCCGGAGTCGAAGAGGTGACACACCGACCGACGAAACGGGTGTCGTCATACGGCGCGCCAAGGCCGACAAGCCAGGGTGCCCGAGCAGAAGCCCCGCCATGGGAGCCCGCGCCGGGACCAGCGCTGCAGCATTCGACGTCATTGCCATTGAACTTCCGACGCCTTAAACCCTACGTTGTCGCGATCAACAACCGCAATGAAACGGGCGTATTGCTTGCCGGAGCGACGGGCGGTTGAGAAATTTCGAATTCTTCGCGACCACCACGTTGGTTCGGTCGTCTATCCCCGTGCTCGACAACGAGAACGAAAGAGGGCATTCCAAACATGGACATCGTCGACTCCCTACAAACGGGAATCACCAGCTTCTTCGATGAGCTGTTCGGCTTCCTTCCGGCGCTGATCGGGTTCCTGGCGATTCTGCTGATTGGTTGGTGGGTTGCCCGTCTGCTTTCCAGCCTGGTTGCCCGCCTGTTCGATGCGGTCAACCTGGATCACTATCTCGATCGCGCCGGCATCGGCGGACCGCTGGAGCGGGCTGGGTATGTCGACAGCGGCCGCTTCGTGGCCAAGCTGTTCTACTACCTGCTGATGCTGCTGGTGCTCAAGCTCGCCTTCGGTGCGCTGAACATCGACGCCCTCAACGAGCCGTTCGACCAGCTCATCGCCTGGATCCCGAAGGCCATCGTCGCCCTGGCGCTCATCGTCGTCGGCGGCATCGTGGCCAACGTGGTTCGGGACCTCGTTCGGAGCGTGACCACCGGTCTGAGCTACACGAACCTGGTCACCAACGCCGCCGGCGTCGGCGTGTGGGTCATCTTCGGGCTCGCCGCCCTCGACCAGGCCGGTATCGCCGCCGACGTCATCGACACGCTCACCACCACCGTGTTCGCCTCGCTCGGCGCCATCATCGTCATCAAATTCGGTGTGGGTGGCATCTGGGCGGCCCGGGATCGATTCTGGCCCGCCGTCTACGACAACGTCGCCGCCCAGCGAACCGGCCAGGTGCCGGCTCCGGAGCACCAGAGCCCGCAGACCTGACAGCTTTCTGGGCCGAGTCAATGGGCGACCTCGGCTTCGGGCGACAAGTCTCCTGGATGGGACCCTCAGCCATCCAGGATCCGGGGCGGGCCCGCATTGGGCGATACGGAGCCCGCCCCTCTCTCTCTCGCCTGAAAACGAGAACGGCGTCGGAGCAGGCAACCCAGATCCGGGCGAGCCAAGGTGGTGGTCGACAGAGATGTCGCCACCACCTTCGGTGTTTTCAGGCAAGGGCGCTGAGCGCGTCGATTGCCTCGTCCACATCGAAGACGTTGTCGATCCGGTCGACCAGCACGCCGTCGGAGGAGACGAGGAACAGCACCGGTTCGAAGGTCAGCCGGGCGGCGATGACCGCCGGGGCGAGCCGGATGGCCGGGTCGGCGAAGTTTCCGTCGACCTCGTCGGTGTTGGCGTAGACCTCTGCGTGGACGATGTCGACACCGTCGACCGCGGCGGATGCCTCGATCATGGTGTCGACGACCGGCCCGCAGTACGCGGTCGAACAGAACGCCGGGGTCGCGACGAGCAACGCGCTGGGTCGGCCATTGGTCATCAGCGTGTCGAAGCTGTCCTCGTGGAACGGGCACGGATCCGGTCGGGTGCACAACCGGTCGACACCGGCGGGGTCGGCGAATGTCGGCGTGGCCACTGCCGGCATTGGATCGCCGGGCAGCGGCACGGTGATGTCGGCCGGATCGAACGCCTGCACCGGTAGCGAGGTCGACGTCGGGTTCCCGAAACCGGAGTCGACGCTGATCATGAGATCGTAGATCCCGGGCTCGGGCATGGTGAACCGGGCGGGGTAGTAGCGGTAGAGGTCGCTGTGCTGGTGGTCGCCGACCTCGCCGACGTGATCATGGCTCACCACGTGGCCGGCGACCTCGATCCGATCGAGGATCTCGCCGTCGCGGATCAGCTCCACGGTCACGAGGGCATCGTCGGTCGACGGCAGCGCAACACCGCCCTCTCCACCGGGATTGATGAGGGCGAAGGGGATGCGCTGCGGGCGACCGGCGGCGAGTACCCGATCCGGGTTGAACAGTGCCGCGACGTCGGGGGCCCGTAGCTGCTCACCGCAGCCGCCGAGCAGCACGGCGCTCAACCCGCCTCCGAACGTCGTCGCCGCAGCGGTGGCGGTGACGGCCGAAGCGGAACGGGTGAGAAACCGGCGCCTGGTGATCCGAGCCATGGTGTTAGACGCTACAAGCTTCGGTGAGGGGCCGGTCGTCGCGTGACCGACGCCCCAGGCTCGGGCCGTGGTGCCGGTCGACGGGTCGGTCCGTATGCTCGGTTGGTGGTCGAGAGCCTGGTGACGCTGACGGTGAACGGTCGAGAGGTGACGGTCGACGACGGCTCGGCGTCGGGTCGGCCGGCGAATGCGAGACTGTCGCTGCTCGACGTGCTGCGGGAGCAGCTCGGGCTTTCGTCGGTCAAGGACGGCTGCAGTCCGCAGGGCCAGTGCGGGTGTTGCACGGTGCTGGTCGACGGTCAGCCGCGGGTGGCGTGCGTGACCCCCGCTCGCCGGGTTCGGGGCCGCACCGTCACCACACTGGAAGGCCTGGAGGAGCGCGACCGTTGGGCCGAGGCGTTCTGCGCCACCGGAGCCAGCCAGTGCGGGTTCTGCACGCCCGGCATCATCATGCGCCTGGCCGGTACCGACCGGGAGCGGGACACAACCGACATCATCGATCCGTCACCGTCGCCGTCACCGTCGCCGACGGTGAACCAGGCGCTTCTCGCCCATCTCTGTCGGTGCACCGGCTGGCAGACCATCGGCGAGGCATGGGATCGTTTCCATGGCCGTGGGTCTTCGGAGCCCACCGGACCGACCCGCGATCTCGGCGCAGCCGCCCACCGAGCGGCGGTGGAGGGCGGAGCCGTTCAGATGGTCGGCCCCGATGTCGCCCTCGGTCATGGCGGTTTCGCGGCGGACACCGCTCCGGCCGACGCACTGGTGGCCGTGCGCTCGGCCGACGGTTCGTGGGTTGTGGCGGAATCGGTGGCCGAGGCACGAGTCCGGGCGGGCAAGGTTCAGGGTCGACGAACAACAGCCGCCCACCGGTGGCCCCTCGAGGTGCCGCCGGGCGACTGGGATGTTGCGCTGCGCACCACCTGGGTCGATCCGGCCTATCTCGAAACCGATGCCTCCTGGTGTGCCCCCGGCGGTGCGCCGTACACCACGGTGGCCAATGGGGGGGCGTTTGGGGCCAAGGTCCAACCCGGCGGTGTCGAAGCCCTGGATGTGGCGGCCGTGGCTCGAAGGTTGGCTGATGAACACGACCACCCCGTGCTGGTACTGGCCAGCCGGGAGGACGTTGCCCGCTTCGGAGCCAAGCGTCCGCCGGTGGCGGCCGGCATCAACGCCGACCTCGCCTCGTTCCGGATCGCCGCCACTCCCGGTGTCGACGTGGCGGTCGAAGACGGTCTCCGGGCGGCGGGCTTCGAAGGCCAGATCGTCGTGGAACTGGTGGACGTACCCGGACCTCCGACGTCGGCCTCGGTGCGCGCTGCGGGCTCGGCCGAGGCCAGAGTCCTGCTCGCCGGGTTCCTCGGCCGGGTCGGCACGGTGCGATCGCCGTCGGGCGGTGAGGCCGAGGCCGAGGTCGACCCGGGTGGCGGTGGAGCCGACCCGGTGGTCCGGGTGGCCGTGCGGTGCGGTCCAATCCTCGACGCCGTCGTCCTTCGCTCCTACTGCATCGGCGCCGCCCACATGGCGTGGTCGTGGCTGACCAGCGAGGCCCTTGCCGTCGACGAGTCCGGCGACGTCCACGATCTCACGATTCGAAGTTTCGGTGTCCTGCGCGCCGTCGACACCCCCCGGATCGAGGTGGAGTTGATCGAGTCCGACGGTGAGCCGGTGAACGGTTCCGACGCCGTGTTTGTGGCGGTGGCCGCATCCGGATGGTTGGCCCGGGGCTGTCGGACCGATTGGCCGATCGGGCTCGATCCCGGATAGGGGAGGACGGCGGGCGATGGCGTGCCTGGGGAGCAGACCGTCGGGCAGTTGCTACGCTCGACGGGCAGAAGTGCCTTCGAGTTCGGCCATCGGCCAGACCTCGCAAAGTTCGACCCCAAGGAGTTCCCGTGTCCAAGCCCGTAGGTCCCTACACCCCGATCGTGGCTGCCGGCGACTGGCTGATCGCGTCCGGTCAGATCGGTCTCGCCGACGGCTCCCTGGTCGACGGCGGCATGGGAGCCCAGCTCCGTCAGGCGCTGATGAACCTCAAAGGTCTCGTCGAGGGGCACGGGGCCCGCCTCGATCAGATCGTGAAGACCACCGTGTTCCTCGTCGACATGGACGACTACGCGGAGATGAACGAGATCTACACGGGTTTCTTCGGCGATCATCGTCCGGCCCGCTCGGCCGTGGCCGTCGCCCAGCTTCCGCTGGGGGCCCGGATCGAGGTCGAGGCCTGGATCCACACGGGCTCATAACCCGAAGGTCGTAGGTTCAAATCCTACCCCCGCCACCACAAAAGCCCTGGTCACAGCCCTGCT
>JAOUGG010000830.1 GCA_029857855.1 Acidimicrobiia bacterium
TCGAGGCCGTCGCCGACCACGATCCCCTCGGCGCGGGCCGCGAGTTCGGCTGCCGGGCCGACGGACGGTTCACCGACGGGTGCGAGGTCGATCCCGAAGCGTTGCTGGAACACCTCGTTGCGACGGGCGTCGATGACGGCGGTGATGGCGGTGATTGCTGTCGGAGCCGATCGGGCCTCGGCGTCATCATCGATCGATCTCCGCTGGGCCACCGCGGCGAGGATCTCGAGGCTGGTCAAGCCGACCACGGGGACGGCCAACGCGAAGGCCAGCGTCTTGATCGTGGCCAGACCGACTCGGAGTCCGGTGAACCGGCCGGGACCACGGTCGACGATCAAAACGTCGAGATCGCCGAGCGTGACACCGCTGTCGGCCAGGAGCTTCTGGATGAGGGGGCTGATCTCCTCCGCGTGGCGGCGGTCGGTGGGCAACGTGACGGCCGCCAACGGGTCAGCGGCTCCGATCGGCCCGACGGCCGCGCTCATGACCCCGGTCGACGAGGACAGCGCCAGAGCCAGCACGGCACCCGACACCGTCATGCGCCGATCCGGCACGCGAACGTGGCCAACCGATCGGCCCACGACCGGCCGTGGGCCGCGAACTCGATGATCCGATCGGTGTCGAGATGATCGTCGACCGGCTCCGGATAACGCAGCGCCACGACGAGGCGGTCCGGAGGAAGCACCTCGCTGATCTGGTCACCCCATTCGATGACGGTCACCCCGGACTCCAACAGATCGGGCAGATCGAGGTCAAGCGTCTCAGCCAACGAGTCGAGGCGGTACACGTCGAGATGGTGCAGCAGCAGCCGTCCGTGGTAGCGATTGGCCAGCGTGAACGTGGGGCTCGTGATGCGCCGCTCGATGCCGAGTCCCGAGCCCAGGCCCTGGGTGAAGCGGGTCTTGCCCGCGCCGAGATCGCCGGTGAGGATCAGCAAATCACCGACCTCGACCAGCTCGGCGAGGGCGGCGGCGAGTTCTGCAGTTCGATCGGGGCCGTCGCTGGGCACCTCGATCGATGCGGTCACATCGGTCCGGGACACCCCTACAGGGTAGTGGCGCCCGCCGAGCGCACCGCCCGAACCACGGCCGCCTGTGCCAGGGCTCGGAGCCACATCAGGTCGACGTCGACCTCCAGCTCGCCGGTGGCCGCCGCAACCAGGGCATCGCCGTCGACCGCCGTGTGGGCGGGCAGCAGCGAGCGGGCCAGGCCGTCGTGGCCGCTCTGCGCCAGCAGCAGGCAATCGGACTTGGTGACACGGGCGTTCGTCACGATCACGCCGATGGTGGTGTTGGTGCGGTTCGTCGGCGTACCTGCGGGTTGCCCGTCGGTGCGTTCGAAGGCCGGGGGCCGGGGCGGTCCCGGGTCATCGCCGAGGGTTCCGTCGTCGATGAAACCGAAGGCGTTCACCGCTATCACCGCCGTGACGACCAGGCGAGGGTCGCCAGTGCCGCCACCGACCGGTTCGACCGTCGAGTCGGCATCGGATTCAGCAATCGACTCGACGATAGTGGCCACGCCGAGCCCGCTGTCGATGGCGCTGCCGCCCCACTTCCCCACCGTGGCGCCGCTCCCGGCGCCGAGACAGCCCCCGACGATCGGCCGACCGATCGACTGCAACGCCTCCCGGCAGGCCACGCCACCCTCGTCGGCTCCGGGACGAACCGCCGGATCACCAACGCCGAGATCGTAGAGCGACATGCCGACCACGATCGGAACCCGACCGAACCGGGTCGGAAACCCGCGGTCGGTCCGCTCCAGCTCGGACATCACGCCGTCGGCGGCCGACAACCCGAACGCCGAACCGCCCGACAGGACGACGGCGTCGACCGTGCCAACCGTGCTCGTCGGATCGAGCAGGGCGAACTCACGGGTGGCCGGCGCCCCGCCCCGCACCTCCCCCGACGCCACGGTTCCCTCCGGGAAGACGAGCACGGTGCAGCCGGTACGAGCGTCGATGCTGGTCCAATGGCCCACGCCGAGCCCGCCGATGGTTTCCGTCACCCCTCAAGTATGCCGGGCGAGGGCGGGTCGAGCCGGACGGGCGGCGGGGGTCGGCATGGTTCCCAGCCGGTCGACGACAGCATCGAAACGGTCGTCGTAGACCCTGGCGATCGTCGACCAATCGAAGCGCCGCATGCTCTGGGCCAATCCGAGCGTCGCCGAGCGGAGCTGATCGATCCGGGCCACGGCGTCGACCAGACGGGTCCCGAACGTCCCCGGCTCGTAGAGTGCGAACTGATGCCAGGGTGGTCGGATGAGCTCGGGATAGCTCAGGTCATTGGGGAGGAGGGGCACGCAGCCGCTGGCCACGGCCTCCACCACGGCGACGCCGAAGAACTCGTGGCGGGCGCAGCTCACCACGAGATCACAGCGGTGGAGCGCAGCCAGATACTCGGATCTGGTCAGCTCACCGGAGGCCAC
>JAOUGG010000093.1 GCA_029857855.1 Acidimicrobiia bacterium
GGTGGTGTTCCTGTCGGCCACACCGGGGCCCTACGAACTGCAGCATTCCGGCAAGATCGTCGAGCAGATCGTGCGACCGACCGGCCTCATCGACCCCGAGATCATGGTCCGGCCGACGAAAGGCCAGATCGACAACCTGCTCGACGAGATCTCGACGGTGGTCGAAGCCGACGGCCGGGTCCTCGTCACCACGCTCACCAAGAAAATGGCGGAGGACCTCACCGACTACCTGGTCGAGCAGGGGGTCCGGGTCCGCTACCTGCACTCCGAGGTTGACACGGTGGCCCGCATCGAAACCCTCCGGGGGCTTCGACTCGGCGAGTTCGACGTCCTTGTCGGCATCAACCTGCTCCGTGAGGGTCTCGACCTGCCCGAGGTTCAGCTCGTGTGCATCCTCGACGCCGACAAGGAAGGGTTCCTACGATCGGAGACCTCGCTCATCCAGACGATCGGGCGGGCGGCCCGAAACGTCGACGGGCGGGTCATCATGTACGCCGACGCGTTCACCCCATCGATGCAGAAGGCGATCTCCGAAACCAACCGGCGACGGGGCCTCCAGATCGCCTACAACGAGGCCAACGGCATCAATCCCCAGACCATTCGCAAGGCCGTCACCGACATCCTGTCGCTCATCCGCCCCGACCAGACGGCGCCAATGCCGGGCAAGGACCAGCGTAAGCGCCGGCCCGAGGAGCTCAAGCGGATGAAGGAGCTGGCCGAGCTGCCCGAGGATCAGCTCCAGCGCCTGATCGACACCCTGGAAGACGAGATGATGGAGGCGTCGGCCGAGCTTCGTTTCGAATACGCCGCTCGGCTCCGCGACGAGATCAAGGACCTCAAACGCGAGTTGCGGTCGATGGTGTGATTCCCGCCGAGGCGGAAGGTGCTAGCGGTCGTCGACCGCGGTCACGATGACCACGTCGGCGGGAACGTCGTTGTCCGACTCCCATGGCTCGGCTTGGTAGAAGCCCTCGATCTCATCCAGTTCCTCGTCGACGTCGGTGGTCAGCAGGATCCAGCTCCGCACGCCGAGTTCGGACAGGCGCGCTGCCACCGGCTCCAACTCGCCCTTGTCGACCAGGAGCCAACGTCCGTTGTCGAGTTCAGCCCACGACAGGCGACCAGCCGCCGGCACGGTGGTGATCACGATTGGAAGGTCGGCGGCGTTGGATTCCGGCTCGGCCATCGCCGACTCGTCGCTCCCCGACACCGAGCGGATCCGCAGCGTTGCGGTCACCTCGGCCACGGTGTCGACGAGCGCCCCCGTTCGTATGCGGCTTTCCCGGATCCCGTGTAGACCGGCGAGATTCAACACGACGCCCGGTAGAACGGCGAGGACGGCGAGGCGGCGGACCCGGGTGGTGTGCACCCCGTTCAAGGCCGTGTCGAGGCCGGGGACGGCCAGGGTGATGGCGAAGGGAAGCCCGATGGCGAAATACCGCCCTCCCCACTCCGCGCCGCCACCGTAGCGGTACTGGGTTGCCGCCACCGCACCGACGAACAGCACCAACGTCGTCACGTGGAACCGATATTCCGCGGTGTTCCATGCCACCCGCCCGACCCGTAGCAGGCCGACGACGAGCAGAGGAAAGGCCAGGACCAGGCCGAAGATCAGCACCATGTCGCCCTGCAGCACCCGGACGACGGCCGCCACCGCCGCAGCGGCGAGCAAGATCTCGGGGAGCGGGTTTGCCCAGCCCCGGCCGACGAGGTAGCCCGCGACGAGAACCAGCACGGCCGCGCCGAGGATCAAGAGGTCGGCTGTGGATCCGCCAGGTGAGAGCAACGTGCGCTGGACACCCTCGACCCGACCGATCAGACCACCCCACGGGTCGCCACCATGGGCCGGGTTGGCCGGACCGGTGGTGGCGGGAACGGTGAGCCGGTCGGCGACGGTCGCCGCCACCGTAGTCATGGCCACGACGATTCCGGCCACGCCCCACCGGTTCCGGCTCGGACGGCTCCGGCCGGCCACGAACAGGCCGCCGACCATGGCGACCCCGAGCAGCGTGGATTCGGTACGAACGGCGCAGGCCACAGCGATCAGGATCCCGGCGACGACCAGTCGTGACACATCGGCCGTGGTGCGCGGCGGCAACGGCTCGGTGAATTCGAGAAGGAACACCGCCGACCAGACGAACAGGGCCGCAGCCAGACTGTGGGCGTGGCCGACGAAGCTGTCGATGAACAGCGGGCTGATCAGGCCGGTGAACCACAACGCCGGGACGGCGAGGCGGGGTCGCGACCGTGCCACGAGCCGGGCCGTGCCAAGAGCGGCTGCGAACGTCGACACGACATGGGGGCCGACGACGGCGGCCACGATGTTGGTGTCGGGATTCCCCGGGAGCCGGAGGGCCAGGCGGTACTCGGCCGCCGTGATCCAGACCAGGAGCGGATGTTTCGGGTAGGGGACGTAGCGGAAGGCCGCGTCGGTCGCGTCCGAGAGGTGCAGCGGAAAGTACAAACCTTGTGGATCGACCCTCGGAAGGGGGTGGATGGCGATCCAGCTGCCGGTCTCCAACAGCGTCTTGGCCTGATACAGGCGGGCGCCGATGTCGGCCGACCACACGCTCTCAACGGCTACCAAGGGGAAGATTGCGAACAGGACCAGGAGTAGGGCCGGTCCGTGCCAGCCGATGGCGCCGTCAGCGGTGCCGGCCAGGTTGCCCGTCGACCTGGTCGCGGGCCGGGCCGCCACGGCCTCGCTCGCGATGGCGCCGGCGGGCAGGCCCGATCGAGGAAGCTCGGTATCGCTCACCATGTTCTCATCGGACCCAATGGCGCGGCCCTGAGCCCATCGCGGGCTGGAACCCCGGTTTCGCTGTCAGTGGCAACGGATAGGCTTGGAGCAAGTGGCCAACAAGATCGTCGTCCGGGGCGCCCGGGAGCACAACCTACGAGGCGTTGACCTCGAGCTACCGCGCGACAAACTCATCGTCCTCACCGGATTGTCGGGATCGGGCAAGTCGTCGCTGGCGTTCGACACGATCTACGCGGAGGGGCAGCGGCGCTATGTCGAATCGCTGTCGGCCTACGCGCGCCAGTTCCTCGGTCAGATGGACAAACCCGACGTCGACTTCATCGAAGGGCTGTCGCCGGCGATCTCGATCGACCAGAAGTCGGCCAGCCGCAATCCCCGCTCCACGGTCGGCACCATCACCGAGGTCTACGACTACCTGCGTCTCCTCTTCGCCCGAGTCGGTCAGCCCCACGATCCCGAAACCGGTGAGGCGTTGGTCCGCCAGACCCCCCAGCAGATCGTCGATCGGGTCCTGACCCTGCCCGAGGGAACACGCTTTCAGGTTCTGGCACCCGTCGTGCGAGGTCGGAAGGGCACATACGAGACCCTCCTTGCCGACATGGGCAAGCAGGGGTTCGCCCGGGCGGTCGTCGACGGTGAGCTGATCGAGCTCGGCGGTGATCTCCCGGAGCTGGCCCGCTACGAGACCCACGACATCAGGATCGTCGTCGATCGCCTGGTCCGCCGTGACGGCATCGAGCGTCGGCTCACCGATTCGATCGAGGCCGCGCTCGGTCTCACCGAGGGTGTGGCCGAGATCGAGATCGTCCCGGCCAAGGACTCCACCGACGAACCGGAAGTGCTGGTCTTCAGCCAGCATCTTTCCCGCCCGAGCGACGGCAAGAGTTTCCAGGAGCTGGCGCCCCGGAACTTCTCGTTCAACTCGCCCTACGGTGCCTGCGATGCGTGCGATGGCTTGGGAACCACGTTCGAGGTCGATCCCGAGCTGGTGGTGCCGAATCCGGAGCTGTCGGTGGCCGAGGGTGCGATCCACCCCTGGTTCTCCCGCCGCAGCCAGTATTTCGAGCGGCTTGCCCTCGGCGTGTGCGAGAAATTCTCGATCCCGTCCGACGTGCCCTGGGAGGACCTGCCGGTCAAGCAGCAGAACATCCTCCTGCACGGTCGGTCCTCGGGGACTCGGTCGGCGTCGGGAAAGACGCCGCCGGTCAAGGTCACCGTCAGTTACGAGAACCGGTTCGGCCGGTCCCGCACCTACAACGCCACCTTTGAAGGGGTGGTGCCGTATCTGCGGCGCCGTCACCGGGAAGCCGACTCCGACTCCCAGCGCGAGCAGATCGAGGGCTATATGCGGGAGGTGGCCTGTCCGACCTGCGGTGGGGCCCGGCTGAATCCGCTGTCGTTGGCCTGCACGATCGACAGTCACAGTATCTTCGACATCTGCGCCATGTCGATCGGCCAGGCGGCCAAGGCCTTGGAGACGCTCGAGCTCTCGGAGCGGGATCACATGATCGCCGATCAGGTGGTGAAGGAGATCAACGCCCGCCTCAGCTTCCTCCTCGATGTCGGCCTCGACTACCTGAGCCTCAGCCGATCGGCGGCCACCCTCTCCGGTGGCGAGGCCCAGCGCATCCGCCTCGCCAGCCAGATCGGTTCCGGCCTGGTCGGTGTGCTGTACGTGCTCGACGAGCCGTCGATCGGTCTCCATCAGCGCGACAACGCCAAGCTGATCGGCACGCTGTGCCGGCTGCGCGACATCGGCAACACGGTCATCGTTGTCGAACACGACGAGGAGACAATCCGGGTGGCCGACCACGTGGTCGACATCGGGCCCGGGGCTGGTGAGCACGGTGGCGAGGTCGTCTACAGCGGCTCGGTGAAGGGTCTGCTCAAGCGGCGGACGTCGTTGACCGGCAAATACCTGTCGGGGCGCCGCACGATCCCGGTGCCGGAGAAGCGCCGGCCGATCACCGAGGCCAAACTCACCATCCTCGGGGCCAGGGAGAACAACCTCAAGAACCTCGACGTCGACATTCCGCTCGGCTGCTTCGTCACCATCACCGGAGTTTCGGGGTCGGGAAAGTCGACACTCGTCAACGCAATCCTCCTGCGGTCGCTGATGCAGCAGATCTACGGTTCGAAGGTGCCGCCCGGCCTTCACAAGTCGATCACCGGGCTCGAGAACCTCGACAAGGTGATCGACATCGACCAGTCGCCCATTGGGCGGACTCCCCGGTCGAACCCGGCCACCTACACCGGTGTGTTCGACGCCATCCGCAAGCTGTTCGCCCAGACCAACGAATCCAAGGTGCGGGGCTACCAGCCTGGTCGGTTCAGCTTCAACGTCGCCGGTGGCCGCTGCGAGACCTGCTCGGGCGACGGCACGCTGAAGATCGAGATGCACTTCCTGCCCGATGTCTACGTGCCGTGCGAGGTGTGCAAGGGCGACCGCTACAACCGCGACACGCTGGAGATCATGTTCAAGGGCAAATCGATCGCCGACGTGCTGAACATGCCGATCGAGGAGGCACTCGAATTCTTCGCCAACCAGCCGCCGATCGCCCGCCATCTGCAGACGTTGGTCGACGTCGGCCTCGGGTATGTGCGGCTCGGCCAACCGGCACCGACCTTGAGCGGGGGAGAGGCCCAGCGGGTCAAGCTGGCATCCGAGCTGGCCAAACGGTCGACCGGCCACACCATCTACCTGCTCGACGAACCCACGACGGGCCTGCACTTCGAAGACATCCGTCGCCTGCTCACGGTTCTGTCACGCCTGGTCGATCAGGGCAACACGGTGCTCGTCATCGAGCACAACCTCGATGTGATCAAGACCGCCGACCACGTCATCGACCTCGGACCCAACGGTGGCGATGCCGGCGGAACCGTCGTTGCCACCGGCACGCCGGAGGAACTGACGGAGATCTCTGCCAGCCACACCGGGCGTTTCCTGGCCAAGGTTCTCCAAGCGGCCGAGCCGAAGAAGAAGGCCACAGCGAAGACCTGAGCGGGCTCGCACCCTAACCCCGCCCTCGGAGCGGTCGATGGAACAGGGTGAGGCAAGCCGCCCGATTGATCTTCGTTGCCGGAACGGCGGCCACCATCTACGGCGCTGCGTTCCTCCACGCCCTGGTTCTGGCCCCGGAGCCGTATCAGCTCCTGGGGGACAGTCGACTGGGGTGGTGGACCGTGCTGTTCGTGGCGACCCTGGTCGTCGGGTACGCCACCGGGTTGCCGGAGCTGCCCCAGTCCCGCCTCGGAGCGGCTGTTCGAGGTGCAGTGGTACCGACCTCCACCCTTCTGGCGCTCGCGGTGGCACAGTCGATGCTGGCCACGCCGCTGCTACCGCGGTCCTCGATGCTGGTGATGTCGTTGGTCCTGCCGGTCTGGACGGTCATGGCCTGGAACATCTCGGTCGACACGAACGACTGGGCCGCAGCGCGCGACCGGGTCTTCCTGGTGATCGAGAACGAGGAGGACCTGAACCAGGTTTCGGAGGATCTGAACCGGGGGCCGGAACGACCGGCCACCGTCGCAGGGTGGATGGCCCTCGCCGACATCGACGGTCACAGATCACCGCGCTTGCTCAACGCGGTCGTCGACACCAACAGCACCGTGCTCGTACTCGACGTTGCGGCGCAGTCGAGTGCCCGGGTGATCGATCAGGCGGCTCATCTGCATGAGCGCGGTGTTCGCATTCGCAGCCTGGCACTGTTCTACGAGGAGTGGATGGGCAAGCTGCCGCATCGCGAGCTGGCCCGGATTTCTCTGCTGTTCGACATCGGCGAGGTGCACCGCCTCCAGTACGTGCGGGCCAAGCGGGTGGTGGATGTGGCCTTCGGTCTCGTCGGTTCGGTGGCACTTCTTCCGGTGATCGCCGCCGTCGCCGTCCTCAACCTCGGGTTCAACCGGGGGCCGCTGTTCTACAGCCAACCGCGGGTCGGCCAGGGCGGGCGGGAGTTCACCATCCTCAAGCTGCGAACGATGGCGCCCCACGACGGACCGTCGGAGTGGACGACGGAAGGCGACACCCGGATCACACCGCTCGGTTCGCTCCTGCGGCGATCCCATCTCGACGAGCTGCCCCAGGTCCTCAATATCCTGCGGGGTGACCTGGCCCTGGTCGGGCCTCGACCGGAGCAGCCCCACTACGTCGAGGAACTCCGGGAGAAGATCGCGTTCTACGACGTACGTCACCTGGTGCGTCCGGGGCTGACCGGCTGGGCCCAGGTCAAACAGGGTTACACGGCCGACGAGAACGACGCCTACGAGAAGCTGCAGTACGACTTCTTCTATCTCCGGCGTCAGGGGCTCAGCCTTGACGGTCGCATCATCTGGCGGACCCTTCGCGGCGTCGTCGGCGGCGACGGCCGGTAGCGGCCCGAGCCCCTCCCACGTCCTCCCCATCCCTGGAACTTTTCGGCTTCAGTAACCCCCTGGACGGGTCATCCATCCGAGAAAGTTCGGCTGAGGGGGTCATCAGGCCCGAAAAGTTCGGATGGGTGGGTGGGCGGCGTGGGGGACGGGTTGAGCGCCTTCGGGGCGACGGCCGCTGACCGATCAGGGCAATGCGGAGCGCGTCCGCTGTCATCGTGCTCCACTAGCCTGGGAGTGTGCTCAAGCGGCCCGCTCCCAGCGAGATCCCCGACGCCCCCGGCTCCTACCAATTTCGTGACGCCGAAGGTCGGGTGATCTATGTCGGGAAGGCTTCGTCGCTGCGGTCCCGGGTGACCAGCTACTTCCAGAATCCGATCGGGCTCCATCCCCGCACCGCCCAGATGGTGGCCACCGCGGAGTCGGTCGAGTGGATCCAGGTCAACAACGACGTCGAAGCGCTGATGCTCGAGTACAACCTGATCAAGGAGCATCGTCCCCGGTTCAACGTTCGCCTCGTCGACGACAAGTCGTACCCGTACCTGGCGGTCACGGCGAGCGACGACTGGCCCCGGGCGCGGGTGATGCGGGGCGCTCGGCGCAAGGGAACCCGCTACTTCGGGCCATACGCCCACGCGTACGCCATCCGTGAGACGCTCGATCAGCTTCTGCGGACGTTCCCGATCCGAACCTGCTCCGACAATAAGTTCGACCGCTACCATCGGCTCGGCAAGCCCTGTCTCGAATTCCACATCGAGCGGTGCTCGGGGCCCTGCGTCGGCGAGGTCACCGCCGACGAGTACCAGAC
>JAOUGG010000831.1 GCA_029857855.1 Acidimicrobiia bacterium
CTTGCGGAGTCCTGCCTGACTACACGCAGAGTTCGCCGTCGGTTCCCCGACTGCAGAACACCGTCCGCTCGATCGACTTGAGCGAGAAGGTCTCACGTTCGGTGTCGGGGGTGGCGAAGATGTGCAGCCGCATTCCGGCCACCGAGTCGTCGCCGAGGCCGATCACGTCGTAGGTGATCTCGCCGAGGTCGCCGACGGTCGGGGCGATCGACTGCACGATACGCGACTCCGGTTCCTCCGAGGCGAACGCGGCCGCCACCGCCCGGCCGAGGTCGACCATCGTCCCGGCCTCCCCCTGGCTGCCGGCGGCCACGTATTCGGAGGTGGCGTCGTCGGTGCCGCCCATGAAGCCGACGAAGGCCGCGTTGACCCAACCGACCGCCCCGTCGACGTCGACCTCGTACCAGATCGAGTCCGGCAGCATCCGGGCCCGCCCGGTTGCGATCAGGCCGGTTTCGGTCGGTCCGACGGAGGTGATGATGTCGGACGACGCGTCGGGAAGGGATCGCACATTGAGCTCATCGTCGTGGACAACGCCCATCACGGCGAACTCGTCGCCCGCGGAGGCGAAGCCGTCCCAATCCTCTCCCGGCAGTGCGCTGTCGTCGGCACCGCCATCGGCGGTCGACGTGGAGTCGTCGGTGCCATCGTCATCGGACGTTTTCGTTGTCACGGTGGAGGTGGTCGTGTCATCGTCGGCCGAGGTGGTCGTGTCGGTAGTGTCGATCGATTCGTCGGTTGTCCCGTCCGTCGACTCGTCATCGCTTCCACATGCCGAAATGATGATCATCCCGGCGAGGAGCACAACAAAGAGACGGGCCAGCGGTCTGGTGATTCGAGTAGTCACGACATCATTGTCCCCGCTGGAACCGCCGATTGCGCGTCGCCCGCCAATCGATCGTGCTCCTGGCCTTCAGTGGTGAACGACGCTCGCCGTCCTGCCGGCCGCATCCTTGAGAGCCGGCGCGGTCGGCGTCCGCCGAGCCGGTGGTGGGGCCTGCACCTTGATGACCGGCTCCCCGTAGCCCGTCGCCTCGGCTTCGTCGCCGGGTTCGGCGCCCTCACCGGACCCGCTGTCGGCGGAATCGTCGACGGCCTCGACCTGGACATCGACATCGACATCGATATCGACAGCGGCCTCGACAATCTCGACGGTTCGGGTCTCGGCGACCACCACCGGAGATTCCACCATGAGATCGCCGACGGCGTCGTCGGTGGCAGCCATCGGGACGCTCTCGAACACCGACCTCTCGTGGCTGACCGTGTAGGCGACTTCGCTCGGCTCCGTCATCGGCTTCGGCACCGGTTGGACCGAGGGGGTGAAGAGCCACTCCCGGCGATCCTGCAGGGCCCGGATCATCGACTCCCGCCCGAGGATCGCCAGGTTCGAGAACTCGGCCTCGCTGAGGAACTGGTTGGCCGTCGAGTAGTTGGGGAAGTCCGGATCCTCCTTCGAATAGCGCAACACGTCGAGGGGCATGGCCTCCGAGGCTTGGGCTTTGATGAACAGGAGCCTGCCCGACGACCCGTCGGCGTAGGAGATCTCGGCGGTGCACCAGTTCTTCGGCGGTCGGGGCGCATCGCCGGGCCGCATGTCCTCGAACTCGCCGTCCCGGAACGAGATGGTGGCTCCGCACTCGAGCAGCGACAGCTCGACCGCCTCCATCAGCGCGTTGAAGCTGTGCGGTTCATCGGCGGAGGCGTCGACCGAGATGATCATGCGGGTCTTGCGGCGGATCAGCTCGACGAGGCCGAGATTCTCCCAGTGACCGCCGTCGGTCACGTAGATGTTGGGATCGTCGAGATCGAAGTAGCCGAGGATCTCCTTGAACATGGAGTACATGTGGGTCCCGGCCCGCCGACCACGGTCGTACATGGGGTTCGGCATCCAGACCCCGAGCCGCAGGTTCAGTGCGGCGATCAAGGCGTTGGTGGAGCCCATGCTCATCCGGCCGAGCGACGGCGCCATCGCCGCGGCCGACATCGCCGCCAAGCCCATCACGCTCCGCAGCCATCGAGCCCGGGCCCGCCCGCCGAACAGCCGCTCGTAGGCCTCGGTGGGGATGGCGACCGACGGCGTGTTCGGGCCGGGGTGCACGACCACGTGATCGGGTTCGAACGTCATCGACACCACCGGCACCCCCGTGTTCGTCCGGTCCATCCGGGCAGCCACGGTGCAGATGATCGGTTTCGGGCCGGGCGCATCGGCGTAGGCGGAGAGCGGAAGATGTTCCCGCCGTGAGCCGAGGCTCGCCCATCCCTTCGGCCCAAGGCGATTGGCGAACGTCGATGCCAGCCGCCGCCGGTACACCGGATGCATCGACCACAGATCGGGGTTGACCACGCTCATCACCGCCATGAACAACCCGGCGGCGATGAACCAGGCGGTCCACGACCCCGAGAACAGGCGGTCGTCCATC
>JAOUGG010000354.1 GCA_029857855.1 Acidimicrobiia bacterium
CTCCTTCGCGTTGTCCTGCAGGTTGTTGGTCACCACGTAGTCGATGGTGGCGCTCCCGGCGGCCGCGGCGAGTGGCGCCCCGCCGAAGGTCGAGAAGTTCAGGACGTTGATGGTGTCCATGATCTCGGCCCGGGCGACGATGCCGGCCAGGGCGGCGCCGTTGCCGACGCCCTTGGCGAAGGTCAACATGTCGGGCACGATGTCGTGGGCCTCATAGCCCCAGAAGTGGTCGCCGGTTCGACCCCAGCCGGTCTGCACCTCGTCGGAGATGAAGAGGATGCCCTTGTTGTCGAGTTCCTTCTTCATCGAGCCGAAGAAGCCGTCGGGCGGGGTGGCGAATCCGCCGACCCCCTGGATCGGCTCGGCGATCAGGGCGGCCACATCACCGGCCGAGGTCATGGCCAGCAGCTGGTTGAGGTCCTCGACGCAGGCGTCGGTGAACTCCTCGTCGTCGAGCCCGGCGAAGGGGCTGCGGAGCTGGTACGGCCCCTGCACGAAGGTGACCTGGAGGCCGGTGAAGCTGGTCGACGACCACGAGCTGTGCGACGTGATGGCCTGCGCCCCGAACGACCGGCCGTGGTAGCTGTTGCGCATGGCCAGGATCTGGTTCGACTTGCGGTAGCTGGTGGCGAGCAACAGCGCCGTCTCGTTGGCCTCGGTGCCCGACGGGGTGAGGAAGACCCGGGCGTCGGGGATGCCCGACAGCCGGGCGATCTTCTCCGCGCACTCGATCATCGGCTCCGACAGGTACAAGGTCGAGGTGTGCATCACCTTGGCCGCCTGGGCCTGGACCGCGGCCGTGACCTCGGGATTGTTGTGGCCGACCATCGTGGTCAGCACCCCGCCGAAGAAGTCGAGGTAGCGGTTGCCGTCGAGGTCGACGACATAAGAGCCCGCACCGTGGTCGATGGCGATGGGCTCGGCGTAGTAGGGCGACAGGAACGAGGGCAGTACGGCCCGGTACCGCTGGTGAAGTTCATCTGTTGTGGTCATCGTCGTGGTCACGGTCGTTTCTCCGAAATTTGCATCCCAGACGGGACTCGGTCCCGTCTGGGGCTTACAGAATGGGTTCCAGGACGGGTCCTCTAGAGTTCGGCGATCTTGCCGTAGAGCTCGGGACGGCGATCGCGGTAGAAGGCCCACTGGTTGCGGACCTCCTCGATCAGGTCGAGGTCGAGGTCGCGGATGACGAGCTCGGCGTCGGTGTCGGACGCGGTGTCACCCACGAACTGACCCCGGGGATCGCAGAAGTAGCTGGTGCCGTAGAAGTCGTTGTCGCCCAACGGCTCGATGCCGACCCGGTTGATGGCGCCGACGAAGTACATGTTGGCCACGGCCGACGCCGTCTGCTCGAGCTGCCAGAGGTAGGCCGACAGACCCCGGCTGGTGGCCGATGGGTTGAACACGATCTGCGCCCCGTTGAGGCCGAACATGCGCCAGCCCTCGGGAAAATGGCGGTCGTAGCAGATGTTGACGGCGACCCGGCCGACCGCGGTGTCGAACACCGGGTACCCGAGGTTGCCGGGCTTGAAATAGAACTTCTCCCAGAAACCCTTGACCTGGGGGATGTGGATCTTGCGGTACTTGCCGAGATAGGAACCGTCGGCGTCGATCACGGCGGCGGTGTTGTAGAGGACGCCCTCCTGCTCCTTCTCATACATGGGAAGGACGAGGACCATGCCGTGTTTGGCCGCAAGTTCCTGGAACCGTTTGGTGGTCGGGCCGTCGGGGATGGCCTCGGCGTAGCCGTAGTACTCGGCCTCCTGGACCTGGCAGAAGTAGGGGCCGTAGAACAGCTCCTGGAAGCACATGACCTGGGTGCCCTCTGCCGCGGCCTCGGCCACATACTTCTCGTGGAGTTCGATCATCGACTCCTTGTCGCCGGTCCACGCCGTCTGCACGATGGCCGCTTTGACGTTGGTTGCCACGTAATTCCCCTTTGATCGGCTACCTCAACGAAACTATTTGATCTTTTGATCGAGAACAAGTAACACTTTGTTGTATGCAAAGTTTTTTCTTGGCGCTCGACGGCCGGGAGCCCGTCCGTGACGCCGAGGGGATCGCCCGAGCCATCGGCAGGCTCGTCACCGACGGAGAGCTCGAAGCGGGCGACAAGCTGCCGCCGATCCGCACCGTCGCCACCCACCTCGGGGTCAGTTCGTCGACCGTGGCCGCGGCGTGGTCGGTCATGCGCCGCCACGGGCTCATCCACACCGACCGCCGGCGCGGCACCACGGTCCGTCCGTTCGCCTCCCACGGTCGCAACCGCTACTGGCAGGTGCCCAACACCGGCCGTCGCCTCGACCTCGATCTCTCGACCGGGACACCCGACCCCGAGCTGGTGCCGCCGCTCGAACCGATCCTGGCCAAGGTCCAGGCCGACCTCGGCATCACCTCCTACCTCGATCCACCGGTACTGCCCGACCTCGACTCGGAACTGCGGCGCCGGTGGCCCTACGATCCGCCGGCGCTGACCGTCGTCGACGGCGCCAACGACGGACTCGACCGAGTGATCGCGTCGGTGGTGCGCCTCGGCGACGTCGTGGTCGTCGAGGATCCGACCTATCCGATGCTGCTGGACCAGTTGGAGCTGGCGGGTGCGGAGATCGTGGGTGTCGCTCTCGACGACGAGGGACCCAGGCTCGACGAGCTGGCACAGGCGATCGACCGCCAACCGGCGGCGCTGGTGATCCAGACCGGCGGCCACAACCCGACCGGCACCCTCCTCACCCGGGTCCGGGCCAAGGCCATCGCCAAGCTTGTAGCCGGCACCGAAACGGTTGTCATCGAGGACGACCACCTCGGAGCCGTGGCCGACGACCCGGTCGTGAGCCTCGGTTCCGAGCTGCCCGACCAGGTCTTTCGCATCCAGAGCTACTCCAAAACATACGGACCGGATCTGCGGGTCGCCGCAGTGACCGGACCCGTCGACGGCATCGACACCATCCAACGACGCCGCCAGATGGGCCCAGGTTGGACCAGCCGCCTGATCCAACGCATTCTGCTCGAGCTCTTCGCCGACGATGCCGTCGGCGAATTGGTAGCCGAGGCCGCACAGATCTACTCCCTGCGCCGTCACTCGCTGGGGCGTGAACTCAACAATCGGGACGTGCAGGTACAGGTCGGTGAGGGCTTGAACCTTTGGGTGCCTGTCGGCTCCGAGCAACTGGCCACGGTCGGGCTGGCCGCCGAGGGCATCGGAGTGTCACCGGGCGCCCCGTTCCGGGTTCAGAACAGCGAACCTCATATTCGGGTCACGGCGACCAACGTCCGGTCCGACTTCACCGCCGTCGCGGACGCCATCTCTGCCGCAGCCCACCTCAACAGTCGCTGACCGGGCGAGGTCCGCGGCGACCTCGCGAACCTCATACAACATCGGTTTAGTTTGATTATCGAACTAACACCCGGATCGGGTAGCGTTTGTTGGGGATGGCCGACCTTCGCACTGCAACCCTCCAGTCCTCCGGCGAGGATCGCCGTTACCAGCGGGTTCTCCTCCTCCTCGTCATGGCCTCGGTCATGGCCTTCGGGTCGATGATGACGATCGTCACCGTGGCCCTCGGACGCCTGGCCACCGACCTCGATTCGACTCGCGCCACCCTGACCTGGGCCGTGACCGGGCTCATGCTGGCCATGGCGGTGGCGACACCGCTGTCCGGGAAGCTGGGTGACGTGCGCGGTCACCGTAAGGTGTTCCTCGTTGGGCTCGCCGGCTGTGTGGTCACCACCGTGGCCTGCGGGCTGGCCTGGAACGCCGCCTCGTTGATCGCCTTCCGGGCCCTGTTCGGCCTGGCCGGCGCGCTCGTCGTGCCAAACTCGATGTCGCTCATGATGCACGCCTACGGCCCGGAGCGCCGGGCCACGGCGATGGGCTGGTTCCAGTTCGCGATGACCGGCGCCCCCACCATCGGGCTGGTGATCGGCGGCCCGCTCATCGACACCATCGGCTGGCGGAATCTCTTCTTCGCCTTCGCCGCGATCACCGCGGCGGCACTGGTCGCCTCACTTCGGCTCCTGCGCCCCACCCCCGTCCGGGCCTCCCACCACATCGACTACCGCGGCGGCATCACCCTCGGTGTCGCCGTGCTCGCCGCCCTTCTGGCCATCACCAGGGTCACCGTGCTGCTGCGAGACGAAGGGGTCACCACCGCAGCGATCGACGGCCTTTTCTGGCTGCTCGTTCTTGGCGCCGTCGCCGGGATCGTGATCTTCGTCCGGACCGAGCGAACCGCGCCCGAGCCGATGCTCAAGCTCGAGTACTTCTCGAAACCGAACTTCACGCTCCCGATGTTGTCGTCCGCGCTGGTGCAGTTCGCCTACATGGGAGGGTTCGTCGTCGTCCC
The DNA here is from genome assembly GCA_029857855.1 of Acidimicrobiia bacterium. Taxonomy (GTDB): domain Bacteria; phylum Actinomycetota; class Acidimicrobiia; order Acidimicrobiales; family SZUA-35; genus JAHELU01. The sequence continues at coordinate 4,344 of JAOUGG010000354.1, forward strand.
CGCGCTGCTGGAGGACCAGTATCTTTGGACCCTCGGCGGGATCGCTGTGCTGCTCG
>JAOUGG010000510.1 GCA_029857855.1 Acidimicrobiia bacterium
GCCCGGCGGCGTTCAGCCTCACCTCCCCCCTCGGCGGCTACCTGCCCGGACGTATCGGCCAGAAGGCGCCGATCGTCTTCGGGGCCGTAGCCATGATGGCCTCGACCACGGCGTTCGTGATCGCGTCGGGGTTCGACTCGGGCCTCGGCATCATCCTGATCCTGGCCGGCCTCATTCTGGCCGGAGCGGCGGCCGGAATCTCCCAGCCGTCGGTGCTGGCCATGGTGGTCGACAACGTGGACGACGACGACATCGGCATCGCCAATGGCATGACCCAGCAGATCATGTTCATCGGTATCGTGGTCGGCGTCCAGGGTATGAACGTGCTGGCCGGCGACAACGCCACGCCCGGACGCTTCGCCCTGACCTTCGGCGTCGGCCTGGTGGCCTCGGTCATCGGTCTGGTGCTGGCCCTGCTGATTCGTCCGCCGCAGCAGGCGGCCTGGCGAGATGCTCGGTAGACCCGGCCGGCACTTGGGTAAACTGACCGGATGAGCCTCAGCTGGGAACAGGTGATTGTCGAAGCGGTCGACCCGGCGAGGCTGGGGCGCTGGTGGCTCGAGGTCCTTGACTGGGTGGTCGTAAACGACGACCCCGACGAGTTCGAGATCCAACCTGCTGTCGACCGGACACCGGGGCTCCTCTTCCTGCCGGTCAGCGAACCGAAGAAGGACAAGAACCGCCTCCACCTCGATTTCCGACCGGACGACCACGGCCGGGAAGTCGAACGGGCGATTGCCCTCGGAGCCCGCCGGATCGATGTGGGCCAGGGCGACGTCACCTGGGCGGTGCTGGCCGATCCCGAGGGCAACGAGTTCTGCATACTCTCCTCGCCCGTCCGCTGACCCGCCCGTCAGCTGGGCCATGGGCCATCTGTACTTCGGTTCAGTCGTCGGAAATCTTCGGCTGAACCCGCCCCACGGCGGTGAGTTGAGCCACCAACCGAAAGCCGAGCGAGCGGGCCAGCGCCGCAGAGGCGGGTCGGTCCCAGTTGTTGCGGTACAGCGGTAGGCGGTCGGCCGGGGAATCGGGGTCCAGAATCCGGAGGTGAACACCCTCAGCCTGTGGCTGATCGACGAGCTCGGCCATCGGCACGACGCGCTGATCACCGCCGTTGACGAACCCCAGACCCAACTCCTCGGCCCGAGCCGTGAACGTTTCGCTGTCGAGACCCCTGGTGGGATCGACCAGAGGATTGAGCGATGCCACAAGATCCGGGTCGCAGCGGACGACGGTCGTTTCGCCGAGATGATAAGCGACCGCCATCGCGGAATCGGACCGCTCCGATTCGCCGAGCACCAGGGTCTGCGGTCGATCGAGTTCCTCGATTGAGATGCGGACCGCCTCGGCGATCGCCTCCCGATACCAGCGTCGCAGATCATCGAATGTCGGCTCGATGAGCATGGTGTCGGGCCCTACAGGACCGGGAAGACCGAGCGGCCGTCGTCGCGCTCCGACCGGGCCAAGGCGTGAATGACCGGCCAGTCGCCATGTCGGCCCCGGGCGATCGCCATCAGGATGTGGATGATCTCCCCGGTGGCCCGCCGGTCGAATTCCGGTGTCGGGACCGCCACGCTGGCAGCGAGGTCGTCGACGTGGATCAGCACCTCGATGAACCGGGTACGGCAGAAGTCGTCGAGCGTGAGCATCCTGCCGCCCAGCGCGCCGATCAGCCGGTCGGGCGGCTCGGCCGGTAGACGACGGCGGATCTCGGTGGCGACCCGTCGGCAGTCGTCGAGAACCTCGGCCGGACCGGCCGAAGCCTCGGCGGCCGAGACCTCCTTGATTCGGTCGTGAATCGGCGAATCGATGGCGGCGTGAAAATAGGTCGCAGGGGTGAGCAGGGAATCCTCGGGCGTTGCCGTCGGGTCGGTTCGGTCCAGGTAGGCCAAAACCGACCCGGCCGCCCGCACCAGGTGGGCGCTCAGAGCACCGACCGTCATGCCGTTCAGGAGACTTGGTTCCTCCCAGGCCGCGGTGACCGCCGCCGACCCGATGAGTCCGGCCGCCACATCGACCGCGTCGGCCACGGTCAACCGAACGGCCATCGAATCCAACGCCTCGGTGCCCATGAGGCAACCATAGCCGGGCGCGTTCGCGGGTGACATCGACCGAAGGCGTTCATGTTCGCCCGCGAACGCGCACAGCGGGACCAAAGTCCCCTGCGCCGACTCCGAGATCGGACATACGATGAATACGGCCCCATTTGGCCGACATGACATCGACTCGTCGACGTCCTGTGCCCTGTTCGGCCAAGCGGTCGGTTCAAGCTGGCACACAACCAAGGAGGCAACGATGCGAGTCAGCCAGGTGTTGAAGGGCAAGGGCGGTGGGCTCATCAAGGCCGCTCCCGACGAACGGGTGTGGGCGGTTTTGCGCCGCTTCCAGACCCACGGGATCGGCACGTTGGTCGTCACCGACGACGAAGGACGCCTGCTCGGAACCCTCGGAGAACGAGACGTGATCCTCGGCTTGGCCACCAAGGGCAAGAACCTGCTCGAATTCACCGTCGGCGATGTCATGGCCACCGATGTTCCGACCTGCACACCCGACGAGGCCATCGGCCAGGTTGAACAGTTGATGACCGCTCGTCGTACCCGCCACATCCCGGTGATCGACGGTGACACCGTGATCGGCGTGATCAGCGTCGGCGACGTCGTCAAGGCCCGTCTCGACGACGACGAGTTGGAGAATCGGATCCTGAGGGACTTGGCTCGAGCCCGCGAGTAGGGTACCGACGGAACTACGCTGCACCGGTGGGAGTGTTCGGAAATGCCGTGAACGTCGTCCGGGACCAGGTTGTGACGACGACCAGGGGACTCTTCTCCCACGGTCCGCAACCACTGGCCGACACTCTCGACTACCGCGGTGATCCCGGTTTGTGCGGGCCGGACTCGATCTCATGGGAGGTCATCGGCGACGTCACCGCGTTCGTCGGCGGCATCCGGGCGCTACTGATCCAGGCCGCCCATCCGGAGGTGGTGGCCGGTGTCGAAGACCACTCCCGGTACCGGACCGATCCTCTTGGCCGCCTCACCCGCACCTCGTTCTACGTCACGGAGACGACCTACGGTGCGATGCCGGAGGTGGAACACGCGGTCGACCTTGTCCGCCGGGCCCACCGCCCGGTCGAGGGCACGTCCGAGCGGGGCCGGGCCTACACGGCCGACACACCGGAATTCGCGGCCTGGGTCCACAACGCACTGACCGACTCCTTTCTCGCCGCATTCCAGACCTACGGTCCCCGGCGCCTCTCGACCGAGGAGGCCGATCGATTCGTCGTCGAGCAGACGCGGATCGGCGCGCTGCTCGACGCCGATCCGATGCCGACGACCGCAGCGGAACTTTCGGCGTGGATCGCCCATCACCCGGCACTCGCCGCCACCGAGGGCCAGGCCAACGCCATCGACTTTCTCACCGATCCGCCGTTGAGCCTGCCCGTCAAGCTCGGCTACCGGGCGCTGCTGTCGGCCGCTGTCGAGACGGTTCCCGAGCGCATCCGGTCGAT
>JAOUGG010000832.1 GCA_029857855.1 Acidimicrobiia bacterium
GTGCTCATCATCGCCTGCCCGTGCGCACTCGGATTGGCCACACCGCTCGGCATCATGGTCGGCACCGGCCGGGGTGCCCAGCTCGGCGTGATCATCAAGGGCGGTGAGGTCCTCGAAGACACCCGTACGGTCGACGTGGCGGTTGTCGACAAGACCGGAACCGTCACCGAAGGGCGAATGGCGGTGTCCGACTTCGAGACGGTCGACGGCGGAGACGACGAGGAACTGCGGCGAGCAGCCGCCGCCGTCGAGTCGCGGTCCGAGCACCCGATCGCCCAGGCCGTGGCCGACCACGCAGGCCACGCCGAAGTCGGCGATCACCGGCCGGTGGCCGACTTCGTCAACCGGCCGGGCTACGGCGTCTCCGGTGTGGTCGACGGCGTGGGGGTCCGGGTCGGGCGGCGTGCGCACTTCGACACCGTTCCCGACGGGTTGGAGGCGAAGGCCCGACGGGCCGAGGCCCTCGGTTCGACGGTCGTGTTCGCCGGCCGGCGTGTCGACGATCACGTCGAGGCGCAGGCGATCTTCGTGGTCGCCGACCGGATCAAGGCCACCTCGGCCGACGCCATCGCCGCCCTCCATGATCTCGGGCTGAGCGTGATGCTGCTCACCGGCGACAACGCAACCACCGCTTGGGCGGTGGCCGACGAGGTCGGCATCGACCGGGTCATCGCCGAAGTCCTGCCCGACCAGAAGGCGGCCGAGATCGAACGGCTCCAGGCCGAGGGTTACCGGGTGGCCATGGTCGGCGACGGCATCAACGACGCTCCCGCCCTGGCCCAGGCGGATCTCGGCATCGCCATCGGAACCGGCACCGACGTCGCCATCGAGGCCTCCGACCTGACCGTCGTGTCGGGCGATCTGCGGGCCGTGGCCGACGCCATCGCCCTGGCCCGACGAACCCTGGCCACCATAAAGGGAAACCTCTTCTGGGCCTTTGCCTACAATGCGGCGGCCATTCCGCTCGCCGCACTCGGCATACTCAACCCAATGATCGCGGCCGGGGCGATGGGTATGTCGTCGTTGTTCGTCGTGACCAACAGCCTGCGGCTACGAGGCTTCAAAGGCTATCGCCGCTCCCCCATCCGAAAGGTTCCAGCATGACCGACGTCGCATCACAGCCGAGCGTGCAACAGTTCAAGGTTCCGGACGTCTCCTGCAATCACTGCGTCGACGCCATCACCTCCGAGGTCGCCCCCCTTGCCGGTGTGGCCGCCGTCGACGTCGATCTGGAAACCAAGATCGTCACGGTCACCGGAGGCGACCACGCCGCCATCATCGCGGCCATCGACGAGGCCGGCTACGACGTGGCCGCCGACTGATCGCCAACAATCGACGCCAATCGACACTGCCGCCCGAGCCCTCGGGCTTGTGGTGTGCCCGCCCGCAGGTCTGACTACTCCTCGAGGGTGCGGAGGAGCTCACCAACGGTGTGACCGGCCTCGAGGGGATGACGCAGGGGTAGGCCGCTGTTGACCCTGTAGTGGTTCCGACGCCCCACCCGCTCACGTTCGAGGTAGCCGCCGCGCTCCAGCTCCACGATGATCTTCTGCACGGCGCCGATCGTGACTCCGACAGCCTCGGCGATGTCCCTCTGGCGGACGTCGGGGTCTCGATCGATGACCAGGAGGACATGGGCGTGGTTGGTAAGGAAGGTCCACGATTGCTCCATGCCACGATGCTCGGCTGGGGCCATGGACTCATCGTACCCGTCTCGAAACGGCTTTTCCGGTGCAGGGATTCGGCGCAGGGGGCGGAACCCCGTCTTCGAATCCGTCGGCAATGGCGCGGCCCGCAAAGGCTGCCGGGCGTCGGATGTGGTTGTCGATCGATTCACAGGATTCTCCGTTACGGGATAAGGACGGCGTCGGGGCGGACGGCATCGGGGCGGACGGCGTCGTCGGTCGGCACCGCTTCGGCGCCAAACGTGTCGCTCGGTGCGGGAACCGAGCGCTCCGGCACCAGGACGGCGACCACCGTGCAGTCGATCGACCGGAGGATGGCCGGAATCGTCTGGCCCAGCGACAACCGGCCCGCATTGGTTCGGCTCCGACCGGAGACGACGACGACATCGACATCGAGCTCGTCCGCCGAGGCCGTGATCTGTCCGGCGGGGTTGTCGGCGTGCTCGACGATTGCGCTGAAGTTGGCTCCGGCCGTCGTGGCCAGAGCCGCCGCCTCATGCAGGATGTTGCGCGCCTCACGATCGTGGGGACTGTGGTCCCCGAGGACCGACTCGACGACGTTCACCGGCTGAGACGAGACGTGGAGGAAGCTGAGCCTCGTGCCGATTCGGCTGCTGATGTAGCCGGCGATCTCCTGCGCCGGTCGGGAGGAGCGGGCACCGTTGACCGGCACGAGACCTCGGGCGAAGGCCCACGGGAGGCCGGATGAACGGCGGGGCGGGCGGACGAC
>JAOUGG010000833.1 GCA_029857855.1 Acidimicrobiia bacterium
CTGGTCGGTCGGATACCCGTCTCGGCGCTGGCCAACCCGCCCGCGCTGGTCGAGCTGTTCGCCGAGACGATCATCGAGGAGCTCGACTTCCGGCTCGAAGCGGCCAACATCCTCGACGTCGGCCGGGTCTACGCCGAACTCGATCAGCGGAACTTCATCGTGCCCCGCCCCCACCCCGTGCACGTCACCCGCCGGGTGCTGGTCATGGAGGAGCTGAACGGTTTCAACTTCAACGACGTCCACGCGATGCAGGCAGCCGGGGTCGACACCGAGGCGGTGTTGAAGACGGGCATGATCGGTTTCCTCGAGGGCGTCTTCCTCCACGGCGTGTTCCACGGCGACCTCCACGGCGGCAACCTCTTCATCCTGCCCGACGGCCGGACAGCGCTGATGGACTTCGGGATCACCGGCCGCCTGACCGAACGGGAACGCCTGGCCTTCCTCCGCATGATGATGTCGGCCACCACCAACAACGTGAGCGGCCAGATCGAGGCGCTGCGGGATCTCGGGGCGCTGCCGTCCGACGTCGACATCACCGCCGTCATCACCGACCTGGGCCTCGACGGTCCGCCCATCGATCCGACGAAACTCGCCCCGGATCAACTGGTCAAGGAACTTCAACGGATCGTGAAGGCGCTGCTCGCCTACGGGGCCCGCATGCCCAAACCGCTCATGCTGTACGTCAAGAACCTCATCTTCATCGACGGAGCGACCGCGACCCTGGCGCCCGAACTCGACCTGTTCGCAGCCATCACCGAGGTGGCCACCCACTTCGCCACGACCCACGGCTCGACGATCGCCGCCCAGCTCGGCATGCAGCAGCAGGCCTGGGATCTCGATCTCGACGGGGTCAAGGCGGGATTCGGCATCGATCCGGCCACTACGTCGCAGTTCACCTACGCTGAGCTGAAACAACGACGCGAGTTGATCAGAAAGCGGCTCGGGGAGCGCGCCGGCACCAAGAGTTGATCGAGCAGCTGCGACGCGGGTTATGGTGGCGTCGGCCACAACCGATCGCGAGCAGCAGCGAGAGGGCGAAACAAGGAGAGAGGGCATGAACGGTCAGGCCGCAGCAGGCTGGTATCACGCTGAAGGCGATCCCGTCGGGACTCTTCGCTACTGGGACGGCGCACAGTGGGTCGGTGAGCCCCAGTATCCGCCACAACCGGCGGCACAGCAGGCGTCTTTCCCGGTTCCTCCCCAGGAGCCTGCGCCGTTTCAGCCGGGACCTTCGGGACCCGAGTCGTGGTCGGGACCGGTGTGGTCCGGCTACCAGGGCCCGGCCCGCGAGAAGGGCGGCATCGGCGCTCGCCTGCTGGCCTACATCATCGACGTCTTCATCACCGTGGTGCCGTTCATCGTGTTGTCGGCCATCGGAGGCGACAACAGTACCTTCGGGGGATTGGGGGTGCTGATCCTGCTCGGCGTCTTCCTATGGAACTCGGTCTACCGGCAAGGCACCACCGGCCAGACGGTGGGCAAGAGCGCGTTGAACGTGACGCTGCTGGGCAAGGACGACCTGCAGCCGATCGGCATCGGCAAGGCGCTGGGGCGGGCCGTGCTCAGCTGGCTCCTGAACTTCATCTTCCCCATCGACCTCATCTGGGCCCTTTTCGACGGCCAGAACCAGCGGCTGGCCGACAAGATCCTGAACGCAAACGTGTACAAGAGCCAGATCGATCTGTAGGCGGCGGTCGGAGCCGCCCGCCCGAGGCGCTAGAAAAGACGGGTGCGCCTTGTCATCGCCGATTGCACGGTCGACTACGCCGGTCGTCTGACCGCCCACCTTCCCCGGGCCACCCGCCTGATCATGGTGAAGGCCGACGGCTGCGTCTTGGTTCACGCCGACGGTGGTGCCTACAAGCCCATGAACTGGATGACCGCACCGAACACGGTGCGGGAATCCGACGATGAGTGGGTGGTCACCAACCCGAAGGGCGAAACGCTCACCATCATCATCCACGACCTGGTGAGCGACGTCTGGCACGACCTGGGCACCGACCCCGGGCTGCAGAAGGACGGCGTCGAGGCCCATCTCCAGGAGCTGCTGGCCACGGATCCGGCGCATCTGGGCGAGGGAATGCGGCTGATCCGGCGGGAGTTCCCGACCGAGATCGGCCCCGTCGATCTGCTGTGCCGTGATGCGACCGACCAGGTCGTGGCCGTCGAGATCAAGCGTCGGGGCGAGATCGACGGCGTGGAACAGCTCACCCGCTATCTCGACTTCCTCAACCGTCAACCGGACCTGTCTCCGGTCAAGGGCCTGTTCGTGGCTCAGGAGATCAAGCTCCAGGCCAAGACCCTGGCCAGCGACCGCAACATCGAGTTCCTCGAAGTCGACTACGACGAGCTGCGGGGCATCGAACGCCCCCAGCAGAAACTGTTCTAGCCCGATCCGGCAAGTCTTGTAGC
>JAOUGG010000835.1 GCA_029857855.1 Acidimicrobiia bacterium
ATCGGAGGCCGAGGGCCTGTCGAACGCCCTGCTCGAGGCCATGGCCAGCGGGCTGGCCTGTGTGGTGACCGACGTGGGCGGGGTGGGCGATGTGATGACCGACGGCGTCGACGGACGGATCGTCCCGAGCGGTCCTGTCGACCCGACGATCGACGCCATCGTGAAGGAGATCGTCTCGCTGCTGAACGATCCGGACCATCGCTATGCTCTGGGGGCGGCCGCCCGTTCGACGGTTCGGCGTCGCTACTCGATTGCATCGACGGTGACCGCCCTCGCCGCCCAGTACCGGGAAATGGCCGGGAGCCGATGATGGACCACCGCAACACGATCGACAACACGATCCACGGCGCCTACAGAGCGGCCCGAGCCGGTCGACGCTACGGCGATGACCTGGTGAAGGTCGGTTCGTTGTGGATCCGTCACCGTGGCCGGGTCGACACCAGGACCCTGCTCATCTTCGGTTGCCAGCGTTCGGGGACGACGGCCCTGCAGCATGTATTCGCGGCCGACCGCAACATCGTGTCGTTCGGTGAGCTGGGCCTCGCCTTCGAACGCCGGCCCTACAACCACCGGTTGCGTGGGGAGAAGGTGGTTCGGCGGATGACGAAACTCACCGGTGCGTCGATGGTCGTGATCAAGCCGCTGGTGGAATCCCATCGGGTCGTCGATCTCCTCGACCGCCTACCCGACTCCCGTGCCGTCTGGATGTACCGCCACTACGCCGATGTGGCGTCGAGCAACCTGAAACGCTTCGGCGCCGACAACGGGCGATCCAATGTGACCCGGGCCCTTTCGGGCGATCCTCGTGACTGGCGAACCCGCGGGGTCGGCGACCACGCGGTCGAGGTCCTCAGCGGATTCGACGTCGACTCGCTCGGCGACCATGACTTCGCCGCCCTCTTCTGGTGGCTTCGCAACCAGCTCTTCTTCGACCAGCAACTGGTCGAGGAGGATCGTCTCCGGATGTGCAGCTACCGCGACCTCGTGACGGAGCCTCAGCAGACCATCGACGCCATGTACCGACTGGCCGGTGTCGAACCGCTGCGTCCCGGAGCCGGTGGCCTGATCCACCCGTCGTCGATCGACAAGGGCAAGGACATCGACCTCGACCCGGATGTGCGGGAGCTGTGCGAGACCATGTGGCAGCTCCTCGAGAAGTCCAACGAGGAGTACGGCCTCCGGCACCGCTGACCCGGCGACCCGGCCCGGTCGAACGCCGCCTGGTCCCGCCGCCTATTCCCGCCGGGATATGGCGTAGGGGGCGGCGACGGCGAACGCCAACGCCACCATGAAGTACCGCGGTATCGACAGATGGCGGAGCAGGCTGAACGTGAAGAACAGCGTGAAGGCCATGAGGTACGCCGCCATCTGATGCGAGGTGGCGATGAGACCGGCGGCCGCAAGGCGTCGCCTCGCTCCGTTGAGACGGCGGAACAGGACCAGCAGGATGGTGGCCAGCCAGAGAATGCCCATGACCCCGAGTTCGGCCGCGAATTGGAGGTAGAGGGAGTGGGCGCCCCGGTCCTCGCGGCGGTCATCCAACCCCAACCCGGTGGAATAGCTGAGGTAGTGATGGGGGTAGTTGCCGATACCCACTCCGGTCACCGGATGGTCGGCGAAGATCTGGAGGGCGACGATGTATTCGCTCTGCCGCCCGCTGGAGAGCGACTCGTCACCCGCCGAGTCGCCGTCGACGAACTGGGTGAGGGTGGCAATCCGTTCGATGAACGCGTCGGGTGAGGCTACGGCGATGACCGAAGCGAACGCCAGCATGCCGATGAAGGCGTACAGCAGGTTGATCCTGTAGAAGTACACCACCATGAGGCCGAGCAACACGAGGTTGAGGAAGCCGTTGCGGCTGTAGGTGAACAGGAGCGAGGCCACGATCACCAGACACGAGAGCGCGGCGGTGATCCGAAGCCAGCGCCGGTCCTCATGCAGGAAGCGGTCGATGGCCAACGGAAGGGCGAAGATGAGCATCAGCGCGAACCCGTTTGGTCCGAGCGACGGGCCGGCCGAGCGGAAGTCGACGGTGCCGCTGGTGATGGCCTCGGCCTCGGAGGTGGCCAGCTGCCAGTAGTTGTTGCCGAAGGTGTGGGTCAGCTGCTGGAAGATGTTGACGAGGCCGACGATCGTGGTGGAGGCGATCACCGCCCAGGTGGCCATCCTCAACCGAGCGGCGTTGGTCACGCCGGCCACGATGATCAGGAAGATCAGCGCCGACTTGGCCAGGTCGCCGACGTCGTCGACGGCGTAAGCGTGGTTCTCGGCGTAGAGCACCGAGGTGACGATCAGACAGAAGAACGACCCGAGCACAGCCAGGGCCAGCCGCCAGGCGCCGGGATCGGCGTCGTTGACGGCGATCCGCCAGAAGATGGCGAATCCGACCGCCACCGAGAGAATCTGG
>JAOUGG010000834.1 GCA_029857855.1 Acidimicrobiia bacterium
CGGCCAAAGCCGCGCTGGGCTACGGGGCGTCCAAGGTCGGCACCATGACCTGCACCGGCGAGGGCGGCATGCTGGAGGACGAGCGGGAGGCGTCCGACAAGCTCGTCTATCAGATGACCCCGTCGCGCTACATGCTCGACCTCGCTCATCTGCGTCAGGCCGATGCCATCGAGATCGTGGTCGGCCAGGGGGCCAAACCTGGCACCGGGGGCCTGCTGCTCGGTATGAAGGTGTCGGAGCGGGTGGCCCGGATGAGGTCGCTGCCCCTCGGCGTCGATCAACGAAGCACCGTCCGCCATCCCGACTTCCTCGGCGCCGACGACATGCAGGTGAAGATCGAAGAGCTGCGGGAGGCCACCGATTATCGAGTACCGATCTTCGTGAAGATGGGCGCCACCCGCCCCCGATTCGATGTGGCGATCGCCGCCAAGGCCGGCGCCGATGTGATCGTGGTCGACGGGGCCGAGGGCGGCACCGGTGCCTCACCGGAGCTGCTATTGGACCACACGGGTATCCCCACCCTGTCGGCCATCCGGGCCGCTCGGGAGGCGCTCGAGGATGCAGGCATGGCCGACGAGGTCAAGCTGGTGGCCGCCGGTGGCATCCGCAGCGGGGTCGATGCGGCCAAGGCGCTCGCCCTCGGGGCCGACTGCGTGATGATCGGCACCGCCGCGTTGGTCTCGCTCGGCTGCAACAGCCCCCGCTATCTCGATGACTACGCGGCCCTCGGCACCAGCCCGGGCCAGTGCCACCATTGTCACACAGGTTTGTGCCCGGTCGGCATCACCACTCAGGACCCGGAGCTGGAGAAACGTATGGACGTGGCGGCCGGGGCCGAGCGGGTCGCCCGCTACCTCACCGCCATGACGATGGAGATCACGCTGCTGGCCAAGGCCTGCGGCAAGTCGTCGGTGCACAATCTGGAGATCGAGGACCTGCGGGCGTTGTCGCTCGAGGCGTCGGCTTTCACCGGGGTGAAGCTGGCCGGTATCGACCGTCCCTTCTCCTGGTAGGTCCTTCTCCTCGCGGCGGTCGCTACGGGTTGCCCCGGTAGCGGTTGGTGATCGGCATGCGCCGGTCCTTGCCGAAGGCCCGGCGTGTGATCCGGGTGCCGAGCGGACTCTGCTGGCGTTTGAACTCGGCGATGTCGACCAGACGGGCGATCCGCTTCGACGTCTCCACATCGTACCCCTCGTCGATCAGGTCGGCCGCCGTCTTGTTGTACTCGACGATCTGCGCCAGCATCGGGTCGAGGATCTCATACGGTGGCAGGCTCTGGTCGTCACGCTGATCGGGTCGCAGCTCCGCCGAGGGCGGCTTGACGAGAATGTTCTCCGGGATGATCTCGCGTCCGGCCCGCCGGTTGTAGTCACGAGCGAGGTCGTAGACCTGGAGCTTCCAGACGTCCTTGATGACGGCGTAGGCGCCGGCGGTGTCGCCGTAGAGGGTCGAGTACCCGACGGCCAACTCGCTCTTGTTACCGGTGGTCAACACCAGCCAGCCGAACTTGTTGGCCAGTGCCATGAGGATGACACCCCGCAACCGTGACTGCATGTTCTCGTCGGTCAGGCCCCAGTTGTCGGTTTCGAACTCGGGGGTCAACATCTCGTGGAAGGCGGCGTGGGCCGGTTCGATGGCGATCGTTCGACCCTCGATACCCAGGTTCTGACAAAGCTTCTCGGAGTCGCTCAGCGAATGGTCCGACGAGTAGCGTGACGGCATCATCACCGCGTGCACGTGTTCGGGCCCGAACGCATCGGCGGCCAGGGCAGCGGTCAGCGCCGAGTCGATGCCGCCCGAGAGGCCGAAGCAGACGTCGGTGAAGCCGTTGTTGTGCACGTAGTCGCGGGCGCCGAGCAGGAGCGCCTCCCAGATCTCCTCCAGGGGATCGAGCAGTGGCTCCAGAACGGGGGGCAGGCCCTGCATCGAAACCGACTCGCGCTCGGTCACCACCGTGACCGGCAGCGATGTCGGCTTGGCATCGGTGACGGTGAAGTCGGCCACCTGGACCTGCTCGGCGAACTGCTTGGACCGGGCGATCGTCGTGCCGGTGGCGTCGACAACCACGGAGGCGCCGTCGAAGACCAGTTCGTCCTGTCCACCGACGAGGTTCACATAGATCAGCGGGGTCGCCGTCTCGGCCACGCGGCGGGCGATCATGACGTCGCGGGCCTCGACCTTGTCCTGGTGGTAGGGGGAGGCGTTGATGTTTACGATGAGCTGGGCACCGCCGTCGGCCATCACGGTGACCGGACTGGGGTCGACCCACATGTCCTCGCAGATGCACACGCCGACGGTCACCCCGCTGATCGACCACAGCGGGTTCTCGGTGCCGGGGCGGAAGTAGCGCTTCTCGTCGAACACGTTGTAATTGGGCAACCACTGCTTGAAGTACCGGCCCTTGACC
>JAOUGG010000836.1 GCA_029857855.1 Acidimicrobiia bacterium
ACGCCACACTCGAGCGGGTCGAGATCGGGGAGATGGAGCGATGAAGCACCTGATCTCCACCGACGACCTCACCCGCACTGATCTGGAGCAGCTCTTCGGACTCACCGACAACTTCGCCCGAATCCTCGAGCGGCCGATCCCGAAGGTGCCGGCGCTCCGGGGCAAGACGGTCGTACTGGCCTTCTTCGAGGACTCGACCAGAACCCGCACGTCCTTCGACCTGGCCGCCCGGCGGCTCTCGGCCGACGTGGTCAACTTCTCGGTGTCGCAGTCATCGACCAAGAAGGGCGAGTCGCTGCGGGACACGGTCGAGACGATCAGCGCCATGTCGGTCGACGCCATCGTCGTCCGCCACTCCAGCTCCGGAGCACCCCAACAGATAGCCCAATGGACCGATGCCTCGGTGGTCAACGCCGGCGACGGCTGGCACCAGCACCCCACCCAGGCCCTCCTCGACGCCTACACGATCCGCCGTCGATTCGGGTCGCTCGACGGACTCAACATCGCGATCTGCGGCGACATCAACCACTCGCGGGTGGCCCGCTCCGATGTCGACACCTTCACCAAACTCGGGGCCGCCGTCACCCTGGTCGGCCCGCGAACGCTGATGCCGCCGGACCTCGATGGCTGGCCCGTCACCGTGTCGAGCGACTTCGACGCCGTGGTCGGCGAGGTCGATGTGGTCTACCTCCTGCGCATTCAGCAGGAGCGCCTCACGGCCGGGCTGTTCCCGTCGGTGCGGGAGTACCGCAATCGGTGGGGCCTCACGACGGAGCGGGCGGCCCGGCTCAAGCCCGACGCCCTCATCATGCACCCCGGCCCGATGAACCGGGGCGTCGAAATCGACCCGGAGGTGGCCGACGACGACCGGGCGGTGGTGCTCGACCAGGTGGCGGCCGGGGTGCCGACCCGAATGGCCGTGCTTTACTCGGTGCTCGGGCCCGGCCAATTCGACGACGACGGGCAGACGGGCGCCGCGAGCACACCGGAGAAGCCGGTCGAAACGGCGGTTGATCGAACGGAGAAACACCTGGAGGAGTCGCTATGACCACCTACGCCCTCGTCGGCGGCGATGTCGTCGACCGGAACGGCAGACGACGAGCCGATGTGGTGGTGGACCAGGCGACGGGCCGTCTCACCGACACCGATGCCGAGGCCGCCGACGAGCGCCTCGACGTGACCGGCTGCATCGTCAGCCCCGGCTTCGTCGATCTCCACGTCCACCTCCGCCAACCGGGCAACGAAGCGGCCGAGACCATCGAGACCGGGTCCCGGGCGGCCGCGCTGGGCGGGTTCACCGCCGTCGTCGCCATGCCCAACACCAACCCCTGCATGGACACCGCCGCGGTCGTCAGCGAGGTCCTGGCTCACGGCCGGAACGCCCTGTGCGAGATCAAGCCGTCGGCCGCCATCACCGTCGGCCGCCTCGGCGAGACGCTGGCCCCGATGGGCGAGTTGGTCGATCTCGGCGTGCGCATGTTCACCGACGACGGCACCGGCGTTCAGGACGACCAGCTCATGCGACGGGCCCTCGAATACGCGGCCAGCCTCGATCCGGGCGACGGAACCAGCCTGGTGCTGTCGCAGCACTGCGAGGTCAACGCCCTGTCCCAGGGCGGCGTCATGCACGAGGGCGCCTGGTCGGCGAAGCTCGGCCTGCCCGGTCAGCCGGCTGAGGCCGAGGAATTGATGGTGATGCGCGACATCGCACTGTCACGACTGACCGGGATGCGGGTCCACCTTCAGCATCTGTCGACGGCGGGCAGCGTGGAAATGGTCCGTGCGGCCAAGGCCGCTGGTCATCCGGTGACGGCCGAGGCGACCCCGCACCACTTCACGCTCACCGACGGCTGTTGCGCCTCCTACGATCCGGTGTTCAAGGTCCATCCGCCGCTGCGGACCGACGCCGACGTCGCCGCCGTCAAGGCCGGCCTGGCCGACGGCACCATCGACGCCATCGCCACCGACCACGCCCCTCACACCCCGGATTCGAAAGAACTGCCCTTCGACCAGGCACCGCCCGGCATGCTCGGACTCGAAACCGCACTGGCCCTGGCCTTGACCGAACTTGCCGACATCGGCGTGGTCGACCTCGTCAGGCTGCTGTCGATCCGTCCGGCCGAGATCGCCGGGCTGGCCGATCGCCACGGCCGTCCGGTCGAGGCCGGTGAACCGGCAAACCTGTGCGTGTTCGACCCCGATCAGCACTGGACGGTCGAGCGCACCGGGCTGGCCAGCCTGGCCGTCAACACCCCCTTCCACGGCCGCGACCTCCGGGGCGTGGTACGGCACACATTCCTGAACGGCGGACCCGTCGTGCTCGATGGAAAGGCAACCAGATGAGCGAACAGTCCGCAGCAAACGGTTCCGCGCCGATTGCCGTCGTGCTCGTGCTGAGCGACGGCA
>JAOUGG010000837.1 GCA_029857855.1 Acidimicrobiia bacterium
AGTCGCGAGGTCACCGGCGAAGCCTTCCTGCCCGCACCGACGCCTGTCGACGTACCGGCCCTGGTGGCCCACGCTGCAGAGCACAATTGTGACATCATCGGTCCCCCGATGGGGCCGGGCTGATCCTGTAGCGCCGGGCGCATCGGGCGGATTGCCGCGATCTCACCACGACGACCGGCTATGGTGGCGGGCGGCGAGCGGAGCTTTCTCGAGTGAGTGTTCCGCATGATCCCGTTTTCCCCTCGCAGTCTTTCGGCCAGTCGCCCGTTTCAGCGGCCGTTGCTTCTCCTGACGATTGCGCTCCTCGCAGCGACGCTGGTTACGGCAACGGCGACACCTGCCGCGGCGCAGGAGGCCGAGCAGGAATCTCCGCCCGAGAGCACCGAACAGGAGGCTCCACCCGAGATTCCGGTGCGGGAGATCACCCTCCCCGTCGTGGGCCCGGTGAGGTTCTCGGACACGTTCGGTGCGTGTCGAGGGTCCCGCTGCAGTCGGTCGCACAAAGGGGCTGACATCTTCGGGGCCAAGCTTGCTCCGCTGGTGGCCGCAGCCGACGGAACGATCACCTTCGTCCGCCGGTCGGCGACGACCACCGCCGGCAACACCGTGATCATTCGTGACGACGAGGGCTGGCGATACCTCTACTTGCACCTCAACAACGACTCGCCCGGCACCGACGACGGCGCCAACCCGCAAGCGTGGATCCTGCCGAACCGACTGCGGGTCGGAGACCGCGTCGAAGCCGGCGATGTCATCGGATACCTCGGCGATTCCGGAAACGCCGAGCGAACCCCGAACCACCTCCATTTCGAAATGCAGCCCCCGAAGCAGGGGTCGATCAACCCGACGCCGAGTCTCGAGGCGGCGAAGGCAGCGGGCCGAGTGGTCCCGGTGGCGAGCCTGGCCTCAACGGCCGCCGGTCGAACCCAGTACCAGGGGATGATCAGCGCCTGGTATCGGGCCCTGCTGAAACGCGACCCGACGAAGGCCGAACTGCTCGCCTGGGCCGACCGCATGGATATCGGGTTCGCCACCAAGGACGACCTCATCGCCGATCTGACCATGGCACCACCTCGGCGCAACGCCGCCGGGTCGGTCTACCGGTCGTTCCATGTGGCCTATCAACGTCGCCCCGATTTGACGGAGATCCGAGCCTGGCTGAAACGCTATGAGGCCGGAGCCGACACCGAGACGATCGTCGGCGAGCTCCTTGCCAGCGCCGAGTGGACGAACACCCGCGGGTCCCTGACCGACGCCGAGTTCGTCGACGTGCTCTACCGCAACGCCCGTGGGCGACCCCCGACCACCGGGGTGCGCAACTACTGGATCCGGCAGCTGGCCAACGGCCGGGCGCGGGCTTCGATGGCCGCCTACTTCGTCGACTCCTACTCCCTCAAGAACGACACCTGGCACGCCCTGGAGGTGACCCAGGCCTTCCGCGCCGCCCTCGATCGTCTCCCGACCGACGCGGAATACGAGCAGTGGATCGCCCATCTCGACAACGGCGGTCTGTTGCCCGACGTCGTCGACGCCATACGAAACTGACCTCGCTGGTCGACTGAGTTTGCCCCGGGTTTGCGCTTGACACTGTCGCGCCGATATGTCATAACTTATGACATGTCACAATCTATGACGTCAAAGGCCGGCTCGACCCGAGACCGTATTCTGGCGGCACTGGCCGAGATCGTGCTCGAGGGCGGGCTATCGGACTTCTCGGTGCAGGGCGTGGCCGACCGCTGTGGCATCACCCATCGCACCGTCTACCGACACTTCCCGACCCGCGAGTCGATGCTCGACGGCTTGGTGCAACAGATGTCGGACGCCATGGCCGCCGCCGGCGGTGCCGCTCAGGTGGCGACCGTCGACGAGCTGCCTCACGCCGTATCGCGCAATTTCGCGATGTTCACCGACCACGAAGCGCTGGCCAAGGCGGCGGTTCGATTCAGCGTCGGTACCGCAACCGAGAACCGGGATCGTCGGCAACGGACCGACGCCGTGTCGGCCGCGGTCGCCAAGCTTGGCCTTTCCGACGGCGACGCCCGTCTTGTGACCGGTGTGTTGCGCCATCTGTCGAGCAGCCGGACATGGCTGTTGCTTCGCGAGGCCGGCCTCGACGCCGCCGACACCACCGCCGCCGCCGGCTGGGCGATCGAGGCACTGGTCGCCTCGATACGAGACGGCCTGGTCCCGAGTACCACCACCGCATCCGAACCGATTGAACCGACTCCGTCGAAGCAGAAGAAGTGAGCGAGCAGATGAACACGGAAACCGAAATCCGACCTGCGGGCTCCATCGTCCTCGACGATGAGGCCGCACTCGACCCAGCGGTGGTGGGAACCAAGGCGGCAACCCTGGGCCGACTCACTCGCCTGGGTTACGCCGTCCCACCGGGCGTCGTCGTTCCC
>JAOUGG010000838.1 GCA_029857855.1 Acidimicrobiia bacterium
CAGGCACAAGCCCAGACACGGGATGCCGTTCTCCCTGGCGTAGCCGGCCGCTGCGACCTTGCCCTCCACACCCCGCTCGCCGAAGCCGCCCGGCAGCACGATGCCGTCGAGCCCGGCCATCGCCTCGGCCACCAGCAGACCCTCGACGTTGTCGGACATGATCCAGGAGATCTCGAGATCCACCTCATGATTGAACGCTGCATGACGAAGCGCCTCGGCCACCGACAGGTAGGCGTCGGGCAGGCTGACATACTTGCCGACGAGACCGATCCGCAACGGTTTCCAGGCGTTCTCGACCCGCTCCACCAGGTTCTGCCACTCGGCCAGATCGGGCTCGCCCTCGTCGATCCCGAGGAGTCGACAGACGTTGGCGTCGAGACCGGCGTCATGCATCATCAGCGGGATCTCGTAGAGGCTTGAGGCGTCCGGGGCGTTGATGACCGCCTCGACCGGCACGTCGCAGAGGCTGGAGATCTTGTGGCGAAGGCTGTCGGAGATCCGGCGGTCGGACCGGCACACGATGATATCAGGCTGGATACCCCGGCTGCGGAGCTCGGTGACGGAGTGCTGGGTCGGCTTGGTCTTCTGCTCCCCCGCCGGACCGATGTAGGGAACGAGGGTGACGTGGACGTAGCACACGTTCTGGCGACCGACGTCGAGCCGGAACTGACGGATGGCCTCGAGGAACGGCAGGATCTCGATGTCACCGACCGTGCCGCCGACCTCGGTGATCACGACATCGACCTCGTCGTCGGCCAGATTCGAGATCCGCCGCTTGATCTCGTCGGTGATGTGCGGAATGACCTGCACCGTCTTGCCGAGGTAGTCGCCCCGTCGCTCGGCTGCGATGACCGACGAGTAGATCGATCCGGTGGTGGCATTCGAAGCCCGGGTGAGGTTCTCGTCGATGAACCGTTCGTAGTGGCCGAGATCGAGGTCGGTCTCTCCCCCGTCGTCGGTCACGAACACCTCGCCGTGCTCGAACGGGTTCATCGTGCCAGGGTCGACGTTGATGTACGGGTCGAGCTTCTGCATGGTGACCCGCAGACCGCGGGCCTTGAGCAGGCGCCCCAACGAAGAGGCCGTAAGGCCTTTGCCCAACGAACTCACCACGCCACCGGTGACAAAGATGTGCTTGGTCATAATGCTCCCTAGCTCGATCAGTTTGTCTGACCAACAACATCAAGCCCGTGCTCACAGCGACGGCTACATCGGTCCTACCCAACCTAGCGCGACGATTCCATTTCGGCGCGCACCGACCATACCGGGGGCACCGTTGCTCACAACGAGGCGCGGATTCGCCGCAGAATCAGCGTTGCCGAGGCCGCGGAAACTAGGTTGTGAAGCCATGGCCTTTTCTGCACTGCTGCTGACCGAGGAACCAACCGACGATCCGAAACGTCCGCGGATCGTGGCGACGATGACCGAGCTCGACGAGTCGGAGCTGCCGGAGGGGAACGTCGACATCGCCGTCGACTACTCGTCGCTCAACTACAAAGACGGCATGATCCTCCAGGGCCTCGGGCGGCTCGTCCGGTCCTACCCCCACATCCCGGGCGTCGACATGGCCGGCACGGTCGTCACCTCGAAAGACGACCGCTACCAGCCGGGCGATCGGGTCGTGCTGACCGGCTGGCGGGTGGGCGAGGTCCACTGGGGCGGATTCGCCGAGCGGGCACGGGTTGATGCCGACTGGCTCGTTCCGCTCCCCGACGCGATCTCCACCCGGCAGGCCATGGCCGTCGGCACCGCCGGCTTCACCGCGATGCAGGCACTCCTCGCGCTCGAACGACACGGCCTCGAACCCTCGTCCGACAATCCGCTGCTGGTCACCGGGGCGTCAGGCGGCGTCGGCAGCTCCGCCATCCTGTGGGCGGCCGCCCGCGGTCATCACGTGGTCGCCAGCACAGGCCGGCTCGAGAACACCGCCGACCTGGAGGCGCTGGGCGCGGCCGAGGTCGTGGACCGGGCCGAGCTGGCCGACAATCCGTCCCGACCCCTGCTCAGCGAGCGGTGGGCCGGCTCTATCGACGCGGTCGGGGGCGACACCCTCGCCCACATCCTGGCCGAGATGCGGCTCGCCGCTTCGGTGGCGGCCTGCGGGCTGGCCGGCGGCAACGACCTGTCGACCACCGTCATCCCCTTCCTTCTTCGTGGTGTCAACCTGCTCGGAATCGACTCCGTGCAGTGCCCATACGAGCATCGGGTCGAGATCTGGGAGGCGCTGGCCGACTCGATCGACGCCGACAAGCTCGAATCGATCACCAGCGAGGTCGCGCTGGCCGATGTCGTCGAACTCGCACCCCGAATCCTCGCCGGTCAGGTGAAGGGACGCACCGTCGTTCGTTGCGGAGGCACCGGGTGAACCCGGTGGATTCGGTCGATCCGTCAGACGTAGGATTC
>JAOUGG010000839.1 GCA_029857855.1 Acidimicrobiia bacterium
GGTGTGGTCGGAACTGTGCAACGAGTGCGGCAACTGCATGACCTTCTGCCCGGAGGACGGTGACCCGGCCATGGTCAAGCCCCGCCTGTTCACCGACGAAGATGTGTTCGACGGCCGGACCGGTCAAGGATTCCTCGTTCGCTCCGACGGAACCGTGGTGGGCAGAACCGACGACGACTCGCCGGCCGAGGCGACCGCGGTTGTGGCCCGCTTGCTGCAATCGACGAACGGCAATCCCCTACCCATCGATCAGTAGCCGAGAACCGGATGAACCGGAGGTTGTCTTGATTAGGCGAGTGCTTCGAGTGGCGGCGGCCCAGCTGGGCCCGATCAGCCGGGAGGAATCGCGGATCGAGGTCGTGAAACGCCTCTTGGCCCTGCTCGATCAGGCTGCCGAGCAGCGCGCCGACCTGATCGTGTATCCGGAGCTGGCGCTGACCACGTTCTTCCCTCGCTGGTACACCGAGGAACTGTCGGACCACGACCACTACTACGAGCGCTCCATGCCCGGCCCGGAAACCCGGGTTCTGTTCGACGCGGCGAACGCTCACGGCATCGGCGTGCATCTCGGCTACGCGGAGCTGACCGACGACGGTCACCGCTACAACACCTCGATCCTCGTCGACGGCACCGGTCGGACCGTGGGCACCTACCGCAAGGTTCACATTCCCGGTCACGCCGACAACGAACCCTGGCGGCCCTTTCAGCACTTGGAGCGGCGCTACTTCGAGGAGTCGAATGACGGGTTCCGGGTGTGGCGGGCGTTCGGTGGTTTGGTGGGGATGGCGATCTGCAACGATCGGCGCTGGCCCGAGACCTATCGGGAGATGGGGCTGCAGGGCGTCGAGCTGATCCTGATCGGCTACAACACCCCGCTCCACTACGCCCCGGACCCGGCTCAGAATCCACTCCAGGCCTTTCACAACCACCTCTGCATGCAGGCCGGCGCCTATCAGAACGGGACCTGGGTCGTCGGCGTGGCCAAGGGCGGCACGGAGGAGGGCGTCGAGTCACTGGCCCAATCGGCGATCATTGCGCCGTCGGGCCAGATCGTGGCCCAGGCCGTGACGACCGAGGACGAGCTCATTGTCGCCAATTGCGACCTCGACTGGTGCCGCCATTACAAAGAAACCCTCTTCGATTTCGCCCGATATCGCCGGCCGGAGATGTATGGCCGGATCACAGGACAGAAAGGTGTCGAGGCGCCGTCCTGACGGAACGTAAATCCCTTGACCGATATTTCGAAGCTTGGGATAATCTTCTTATGTCTCGTTTGCGGCCTACTGGCACTGTCATGTAGCCAATCCTTACGCTTTTCGACGCGTCTCCACCGCCACAAGACGGATCGGCTCCCTCCAGCCGGGCCGCTCGGGCACACCGCTCGGGCGATGTTTTAGCTCCGACTCTTCAAAGGTCTGACTCAACTCAGGCTTGATTCGACGCGCCCATTCGGTAACCCGCACCCGGTTTGTAACCATGTAGCTGCCCTGCTTCGGACGATCAGCGATCGTCGGATGCCGCCGCGCCCTCGATCAGCCGACAATCAATCACCCAACATCTCACCAACAGCCAAAAGGAGATCAGACGATTCGATGCAAACGCTTCGGAGACTCTTTGCACAACTACAACCGGGAGACCTTCTGCTGTCCGGTGGCCGGAACTTCTTCTCCGAGGTCACTCAGTTCGCCACGAGAAGCCGCTTCGGCCATGTGATGGTCGTCCTGGGCGGCGGCCGGCTGATACAGGCCACCGACCTCGCGTTGACCCCGGCGGAGACCGATGAGGGTGTCGGCATGGTGTCCTATGACGAGTTCTGGAGCAGGACCACCGCGCTCAGCGACATCCGGGCGATCCGTCCGATCGCCGTCGACCAGAGTCGGCTCAAGGAGGCCGCCGAGTACCTGTTCGAGCATTCCCCCACCTACCCGTCGGTCGGCGCCATCGTCCTGGGGTTCTGCTGCTTGACCGCCGGAATCGTCTCCGGTCTGCCGGCGAAGATCAAATCCCGTATCGTCCACCGTCAACTCCTGTTGGTTGCTGACGGCCCCACGCGCATGCACTGTGCGGAGTTCGCCATCCGGCTCTACGCGCAGGCCGGGGTCGAGGTGGAGCTGAGGGAACCGGTTCTGGCCGCGGTCATCGACCATAGCCTGGCCCTTCGTCCGGAGCTGCTCACCCTGCGACTCGAGAAGAGGCGGGCCTTCGCCGGCGTGTGGCCCGCACCGCTCCACGACGCCGCCGCATACGCGATTCGCGAATCGGTGGCGACACTCCGAGACCGCCTCGATCCATCGATCGAGCGTGACCACGCCGGGCTGATCCTGCCTGCCGACTTCGAGCGTTCGCCGACCTTCGCCCCCGTCTTCGACGTGACCCGCCGCCACAGCGAC
>JAOUGG010000840.1 GCA_029857855.1 Acidimicrobiia bacterium
AGCATGCCGGGCAGCTTGATGTCGTCGAGGTAGTTGCCCTTGCCTCTGACGAACCGCACATCCTCCTTGCGGGGGGTGCGGCCGAATCCGACAGTCGCCTCGTCGGTGAATTCTGTTGGCGGGTTCTCAATCGCGGTCATAGTCAGCCTTCCTGCCCAGCAGGGGCGGAACCGTTGGCGCTGTGTTCCGCGGCCCAACGAATCGATCGGACGATGTTCTCGTAGCCCGTACAGCGGCACAGGTTCCCGGAGATGGCCTCCCGGATCTCGGCCTCGGACGGATCGGGGTTGGCGTCGAGCAGAGCTCGACCGGTCATCATCATCCCCGGTGTGCAAAACCCGCACTGCAGGCCGTGACACTTCATGAAGCCTTCCTGCACCGGGTCGAGGCCGTCTTCGGTCTCCAGATCCTCGACGGTGCGGACCTCGTGCCCGCCGGCCATGGCGGCCAGCATCGTGCAGGATTTGACCGGCTCGGCGTCGACCCACACCACACAGGCCCCGCAGTTGGAGGTGTCACAGCCCCAGTGGGTGCCGGTGAGGTCGAGGTGGTCTCGGAGGAAGTGGACGAGCAGGAGGCGGGGCTCGATCGTCTTGGTGACGTCGGTGCCGTTGACGTTGACGGTCACCTCCATGGTGGGGGTGGTGAGCATGTCGGAGATGTCGGTCATGAATCGCTCCCGTCGGCTCGATCGTCGTCATAGGCACCGGCACCCACCAGAGCCCGGCGCATGGCCCGCTTGGTCAACTCGCCGGCCAGGTGACGTTTGTAGTCGGCCGGTCCCCGCTGGTCGGTGTTCGGGCTCGTGGCCTGCGCGGCCAGTTCGCCGACGTGTTCGACGAGAGCCTCGTTGACCACCTGACCCCGGGCCGCGTCCTCGGCGGCGGCGGCCACGAAGTGGGGGGCCTCGACGGCGGTGAGACCGATGCCGATCTCGGAGATCGTGTCACCGTCGAGCCACAAGGCCACCCCGGCTGCGGCGATAGCCCAGTCGCCGACGCGCCGTTCGACCTTCTCGTAGGCCGAGCAACCGCCGGGACGGACGGGAATGCTCACCTCGGTGACCATTTCGTTCTCACCGACGACCGTTTGGTACGGCCCGTCGTGGAACTCCCGAACCGGCACCGAGCGGGCGCCGTCGGGTCCGATGATGTGCACGGTGGCCCGCACTGCGGCGAAGGCCGCCGAGAGATCCTCGGCCGGGTCGGCCTGGCACAGCGAGCCGCCGACCGTCCCGCGGTTGCGGACGATCGGGTCGGCGATCACCCGCTCGGCCTCGGCGAACATCGGATAGTGCTCGGCCACGATGGCGGACTCGAGCAACTGTGCATGGCGGACCATGGCCCCGATGCGGATCACATCACCGTCAGAGCCGCCGTTGGTGCTGGAATCAATGCTGATGTCGGACAGACCATCGACGTCGTTGATGTCGATCAGCGCCGTCGGGGCGGCGAATCGGAGTTTCATCATCGGCAACAGACTGTGACCCCCCGCCACCAGCCGTGCCTCGGAACCGTGTTTGCCGAGCAGTTCCAGCGCGTGCTCAATGCTGGACGCCCGTTCGTACACGAACGGTGCCGGTACCTGCATAGTGAGTTGTTCCCTTCCCGTGTCGAGTGCTGCCCGATGGATATTTGCGACAGCAACAAACGACAGTAGCCGACGCCATGGCGACAGGCCAGATGAGCCATGGAGCGAACGACGAGGAGGGCGTGCTGCTGCGAGCTACGGGGCGCGGTGCCCGTAGTTACGGGCGTCGGGGTTGGTGGGCACATAGGCGCCGTCCAACCTCGGATCGATCTGGCGGTTGCCCCCGCCGTCGGTCAGCTTGGCCGCGTTCTCGACGACGCCGGCCGAGTCCCATCCGATGTTGTTGCGCACGATGTTGTTGCCGCCACCGCTCAGGTTGCTGGCGGTCACGTTCGGCAGCCCGCCCTTCGGGGAGACCAACAGGTTGTTCTCGATGGTGATGTTCGAGGTCTTGTAGCTGAGCTGGATGTTCGACGGACCCCTGTTGTCGACGATCGTGTTGTAGCGGATCTTGACGTTGGCAATGCTGGGGTAGCTGTCGTTCGGGGTCCCGACCTTGATGCCTCGTCCGTTCGCCGAACCGACGAGGAGGTTGCGCTCGATCACACCGCCGCCACTGCCGCAGTTGCAGTAGATCAAGTGGTCCTGATGGGTTCCGTTGGACCGGTAGGTGTCATGGACGTGGAGGTTGCGGACCGTGAAGTTGACCGGCGTGCCGACGATCAACAGCCCGCTGTAGCTTCGGGCGCCCCAGACCTCTGCCTGCTCGAACACCCAGTTGCGGCCGTTCTTGAGCAGCACCATGTGTTCGGAGGAGTTGTTGCGTTCACCGTCCCAGGTGACGTTGATGCCGCGGAAC
>JAOUGG010000094.1 GCA_029857855.1 Acidimicrobiia bacterium
GGTGATGGCCAGACTGGTCTGGTCGAGCAATCGGCGGGCCAGCAGCACCCGTCGGGTGCGGGCCAGTTGGCTGGGTCCTGTTCCGACCTCGGTCATCAACTCACGCCGGAGGTGGCGTTCGCTGACACCGAGCCGGGAGGCCAACCCGCCGACACCCTCCCGGTCGACGACGCCCTGTTCGATCAACGCCATCGCCTTGTGAGCCAGATCGGCTCGGCGATTCCACTCGGGATGGGCGGGGGCCAGCTCGGGCCGGCAGCGTCGACACGGCCGGAAACCGGCGTCGATGGCACCGGCGGCGTGGGCGAAGAACCGCACGTTGCGGCTGGCCGGGGTACGGGCGGGACACGACGGGCGGCAGAAGATGCCGGTGGTCTTCACCGCCGTGTAGAACGTGCCGTCGAACCTGCGATCCCGACGGCTGATGGCCTGATAGCAGGCCCGGTGGTCGAGACCGGCGTCGGAGACGGACTTCCGGTCCTCGGTGCCGCCTGCCTGCTCTGCTCGTGCCTTTGTCGTCTTCACAACTTCAGTTCTAACCCTGGTCACGGTGTTTTCCTAGCGGAAAACGGACAGGGCAGAGATCGGCCGTCGGGCAAGGTCCGTGCCGTTCGACGAACGGGATGTGTCCGGCATGCCCCGATGGGTCGATCCGGTGGCGGTAACCTTGTTCCTGCAATGGCACGGGCTACCACACGTGATGGAATCGGCGGTCTCCGACCAACGGAACGCGCCTCGGGACGCAGCGCCGCGGGCCTTCTGGCCGGTGCGCTGGCCGCTGTCGCGCTTCTGACCGGATGCCTCGACTCGGGCGGCGACGCCGAGAACCTGACGGTACTGACCCCAACCCAGGCGGCTGAACAGCTCATCATCGGTCCGCTGGCCGAGCAGGTCGGACTCGGACCGCTGACCGCCAGCTGTCCCGACATGACGGGGGCCAAGGGCGGCGATGTGTATCCCTGCACTGCGGCCACTGAAGCCGCTCGTCAGCTCAACGTCGATGCCGCTATTCTGCCGAGCGGCCAGGTCGAGCTGTCCACCACCAACGTCATCCTCGGTTCGGCGCTTTCGAGCTTCGAGCAGTCGGCGGTCGACGCCATCAACAAGGTCCGACCTGATGCCAACCTCGCCGCCGGAGCGGTCGAGTGCGGCGACACCTCGGTCGTCCTGCCCGACGACCGCATGCTGATCTGCGAGCTCACCGACCCTCGGACCGAGCAGATCTTCGAGGTCAGCCTCACCGTCGACGACATCGAAGGTCGTCAGTTCAGCCTCGTGGTGGCCGACCGGCCCAAGAGTTAGGACCGCCGCTACGAGTCGGCGGTCGGCTCGAAGGTGACGGTTCGATGCTGGCGGTCGGTGGCCGTCAGCCGCAGCTTGACCTGTTCGGCCAGGTCGAGTGATCCGATCGGAAGGCGGGCGACAACCGCTGGTTCGGTGATCTGAACAGTCGCCTGATTGCGGGGCGGGGCCACGTCGACCACGACCGAGTCGAAGACGTCACCGATGTGGTTCTCCAGGGTCAACACCTCGGCCATGTCGAGGAGTGCCCGCTCCAGCGACGATTCCCGCTGTCGGGCCTTCCCCATCAGCGACGGCAGTTCACCCAGCGCCTCGACCGCCCACTGCGGCGGGTCGGCATCCGCCAGCAGCGAGAGGAGGATCTCATTCCCGAACCGATCGACCAGGCGACGGAGGGGAGCGGTGACGTGTGCATACAGCGAGGCAATGGCACTGTGCTCGACGTTCTCCGGCGGGCCTGCGGAGAATCCGTAGTAGCCGGCACCCTTGAAGAGGCGCGTGCACTGCACCAGGAAGGCGTTGTGGGCCGCCGTGGTCGGTTGCAGCGAGCGGACGAACGTGGCGTAGTCGGTGTCCGTCGGCCAATCGAGGCCCAGGACCCCGGCGATCCGTCGTAGCACCTCGACATCGGCCGGGTCGGCGGGAGGCAGGGTGCGGAGAATGCCGACTCCGGCGTCGGTCATGGTGCGACCGGCGACCATGCCGGTCAGCAGCGAGATCTGAGCGTTCCACCCTTCGACCGGAAGCGGCCGATCGAACGCCAGCACATACCCGTCGTCCCGTCTCACGATCTCCTGGGCCGGAAGGTTGAGGCTGACGCCGCCCCGCTCGGCCTCCCGCCGCTGTCGAAGCCGACCGATGGTCGAAAGCAGAACGAGATTCTCGTCGACGTCGCCTGGTTCGGCGACAGCGCCGTCGATCCGGTCCTGGGCCATCCGATATGAGATCGCCTCCGCGACCCGCACAACCGCCCGGGTCAGGTGCCAGTCGACCGGCCGCCCCTCAGCGTCGAGATCGATGGTCCACAGCAGGGCGGGCTTGTCTCGGCCCGGGAGCAGGCTCGTGCGATCCTCGCTGAGGATCGGAGGATGAAGCGGTGCCCGGACATCGGGGGAGTAGAGGGTGATGCCCCGCCGTCTGGCTTCGATGTCGACCGACCCGCCAGGGGTGACGAATGCGCCGACGTCGGCGATGGCGTAGAACACCCGGTAGCCGCCGCTGGTTCGTTCCGCGGTGAACGCCTGATCGAGGTCGGTGGCGCCGGGAGGATCGATGGCGATCAATGGCAGGTGACGGGCGTCGACGCGTTCGACCGTCGGGTCCGGAACCGCGCGTTCCGCCTCCTCCAGAACGTCGGCCGGGAACCGCAGGGGCACATCGAGTTCGGCGCGGATGCCGGCGAACGCCGTCTCGAAGACACCGGGTACTCGGAGAACGATGCCGGGCATGGCGGGTGGTCAGGAACCTTCCGACTCGGTCGGTTGCGAACCGTAGAGACCGAGCGCCTCTGCGAGCTCGTCATTGGCCTGGTAGCTCTCGTCGTCGGACGGGAACGCTCCGGATCGGACATCGGCCGCGTAGGCGGCCAGCGATGTGACCTGGTCGTCGTACGCCGTTCCGTAGCGACGGACGAAGCGTGGTTTGAAACGGTTCTCCAGCCCGATCAGATCGTGGTAGACGAGAACCTGTCCGTCGGTGGCCGCACCGGCGCCGATTCCGATGGTGGGGATCGACACCGCCTCGGTCACCATCGCCCCGACGATGTCGGGGACCCCCTCGATCACCAGGGCGAAGCAGCCGGCCTCCTCGAGCGCGGTGGCGTCCTCGATGAGGGTCTGCACGGCGGCGGCCTCGCGGGCTTGGATCTTGAACCCGCCCATCACGTTGGCCGATTGCGGGGTCAGCCCGACATGGGCCATGACCGGAATCTCGGCGTCGAGAATCGGCTTGATCATCGGGATGCGTTTGGCCCCGCCCTCCATCTTGATGCATTGGGCTCCCGCCCGGACGAGGGTTGCCGCGTTGCGGACGGTCTCGACCTCCGACACGTGAAAGCTCATCCACGGCATGTCGCCGACCACCAGCGCCGTCGGTTCGGACCGGCATACTGCGGCCACGTGATAGGCGATCTGCTCGACCGTGACGTGGAGGGTGTCGTTGTACCCGAGCACGACCATCGCCAGGGAGTCGCCGACGAGGATCATGTCGACGTCGGCCTCGGTGGCCACCCGGGCCGACGGAGCGTCGTAGGCCGTGACCATAACCAGCGGATCGGCTCCGTAACGTCGTTTCGACGCCCGGATCGAGGGAACGGTTCGTTGTGATCCCATGTGAAACCTTTCGGTTGTTCCCGGTGCCGGTACAAGCCTGGTCGGTGCCCCTGAGCGTCGCCGGCGCCTTGTCTCCCGGCTCCGGCCCCAACCGTACTACGCCGGCTCGGGCCCCGATCGAACCGAGCAGTTGTCGATGAGACGGGTTGCGCCCAGGTGGGCGGCGATCAGGAGTCTCGTCTCGCTGCCGATGACCGCCGGCGTCTTCAGGGTCGCCGGATCGACCACGGCCACATAGTCCAGGCGAGCCCTCGGTTCGTCGTCGACGACCGATCGCATGACCCGGGCCACCGCGGCCGGGTCCGTCTCGCCGCCACCGATGGCCTGTTCGCCGGCGTCGAGCGCCCGGCGCAGCACGATGGCCGCCGAGCGGTTCTCCGCCGACAGGTACACGTTCCGGCTGGACATGGCCAGGCCGTCCGGCTCCCGGATGATCGGGCAGCCGACGACCTCGACCGGCATCGAGAGATCGGCCACCATACGGCGGATGATGGCCAGTTGCTGGAAGTCCTTCTCGCCGAAGTAGGCGCGACAGGAACCGACGATGTTGAACAGCTTCGACACGACGGTGGCGACACCGGCGAAATGGGTCGGGCGGGACTCCCCGTCCCAGCGTTGCGACAGTTCGGCCACCGACACGGTGGTGAGGACCTCACCGAGTGGATACATCTCGATCGCCGTTGGCACGAAGACCACGTCGGCCCCGTTGGCCGCGGCCAGGGACCGGTCGCGGTCGAGGTCACGGGGATAGGATTCGAGATCCTCACCGGGGCCGAACTGCAACGGGTTCACGAAGATGCTGGCCACGACGACGTCGTTGCCGGCGGCCGCGGCCCGCATGAGCGACCCGTGACCGTCGTGGAGGTAGCCCATGGTCGGTACGAAGCCGACGGATCGTCCGGTGGTCCGATGGCCGTCGGTGATCCGGCGAATCCCCGTGATCGTCGTCACCACCTCGACATCCGCGGCTGCTGTTGACTCGCTGCTGGCCATCCGATCCCTACCCATCGACTCTGCCCTGTCCTGCTCGGAACTCTAGCGGGGGCTTGTCGTCAGGTCCGTTGGCTCGCCCGCCGGTCCGTCCTAGCTCGGTGGCGTTGTCGGCGAGGACCCGGTAGAGCTCGATCTCGCTGGAGCCGATCTCGGCCAGCGCCCGGACGTGCGCCTCGATCGTTTCGGTGTCGCCGCGGGCCGCCGGTCCGGTCAGCGCTCGCAACGCACCGATCTGCTCGACGTTGCTCAGCGTCGATGCCATCAGCTCCCAGTAGAGCTCGACCGGCACGCCGATGCGCTCGGCGATCCGCTCCACCTGGGCGCAGAGCACGACGAGATGGTTGGCGGCGACGGCCGCACCGGCGTGATAGAGCGATCGATATCGCTCGTCGACCTTGATGGCCCGACCGTTGAGGGCGGCCACGAGCTCGGTGGCCAGCCGGTCTCCGGCCACCGCGAAGGTTGCACCGGCCCGCAGTCGCGCCGCGCCGGTCTCCGGGTCTGGAAGTGACATAAGGGGGTGAACCGACGCTCGACGCTCGTGGGGCGCCAGGGCATCAAGCGTCTTGGCTCCCGACAGGTGGATCAGCACCGCTGAGGTCGGGGTGATGATTCTGGCGGTATCGGCGATCGCGTCGTCGGGTACCGAGACGATCACGGCATCGACGCCGTCCGCTGCGTTCGTTGGATCATCGTGGCGTCCGTAGCCGCCCGCGAACTCCCAGTTGGTGCCTTCCAGCGCGGCCACCAGGGACCGACCGGCCCGGCCGAGCCCGACGACTCGGTAGGGGACACTCGGTGGCGTGTTCACGGACCTGACCCTACCGCCGTCGATCCGATGACGGTGCGGCTAGTGGTCGCCGTCGAGACGATACGCCATCGACTGCAACGCCGTCTCGAAGACCCCGAGACTTCGACGGTCGAGGGTCATGAAGAGGAGCCGGCGAATCTCGGCGTGATGGTCGGGTGTGGCTCGGGCGAACGCCTCGCCGCCCTTGTCGGTGAGGATGGCCCAGAGTCCACGTCGGTCGTCGTCACATTCCTCACGGGTCACGAAGCCGACAACTGCCAGGCGATCGACGCGGTAGGTCAACCGGCTCCTCGAGACGTGGACCTGGGCGGCCAGCTCGCTCATGCGAAGGCGGCTTTTGTCGGCCTCGCCAAGGACCCTCAGGATCTCATAGTCGGTCAGGGTCATGTTGGACTGCTTTTGGAGGGCCTGATCGATTTGCTCGATCGCCCGGCTCGCAACCGAAAGAAACGCTCTCCACGCCGCCTGCTCATTCGGCGGAAGCGGATCGTTCATCGGGGAAATATCAGAATCCGTTACGTTCATCGTCGCCCGATTTCACCGTTTAGCAGTCACCGGCTCTTGCCGGGATTCCACTCCGCCGCATCTGCGCGCCCCATTCGACCTTGTCGCCCCGATCGTCGTCCATATCCCTCGTACTTTCTCGGACCTTGGTTTCTTTGATATCCGAATTTCTTTGCCACCTTAACTTCTCTGACAGCTTAACTTCTCTGACATTGCGGGCACCATGTCGTGGTCCGCCCATCAAGGTGGTCTGACTTCAGGGTAGCGGAACATCGACGACACGGGTAAGAGCCGCGGCCATACGCGTTCAGCTCGTTTTGATTCGAACCTTCACTGCCGTCGACCTGTCGATAGTCACGTAGCGTCGTTCCGCCGTTGCGGAGACCCAGTTCCAGAACGTCACGAATGGCGTTGAGGAGTTCCGACGCCCGCTCCCGTCCCAGCCTTCGTGTCTTGGGGTTGATGCGGGCCAGCCATAGAGCCTCGTCGGCGTAGATGTTGCCGACTCCGGCCACCGGGCGCTGCGAAAGCAACTGCGTCTTGATCGGTCGTCTGCTTCGGCGAAGCAGCTCCCAGAAGGCCCGCCCATCGAAGTCGGGGTCGAACGGTTCGGGGCCGGCCCGGGCGAGCGTCGGTATCGACCGATAATCCCCCGGTTCCACCACTCGTATTCGGCCAAATCGACGCACGTCGGAGAACTCGAGGGTGGTGCCGTCGTCCAGTGACCACCAGGCCCGCAGATACGGATTTTTCTCGTTGGCAGGGCGGTCGACGACGGCCAATCGGCCGGTCATGCCGAGATGGACGATGAGCTCCAAGGCGGAATCCTTGCCGCCGTGTTCGCCGACATCGTCGCCGTCTGAAATCGAGAGAATGAGGAACTTCCCCCGACGTCCGACAACGTCAAATCGGTACCCGACGGTTTCGCGTGCCGGCAGGAACTTGGCCGAGGGATGGGACCCGGCTTCGGTCACGGTCCTTCCCGCCAGGAGCGGTTCGAGCTGAACCCGCACGGTCTCCACTTCCGGAAGCTCAGGCACGGGTGGTCCCGTTCATCGGCCGGAGCCGGTCGGCCGGTGTCCCAATCGGTTGCGCAGGGCTCTTCGGCAGGCCGCCGGTCATCGGCCGAGATGGAGGCCGTCGCCGGTCAGCGACAGCTTCGGTCCGTACTTCGGGGCCCCTCCGGTTGCCTTGGCCAGGCGGATCACCCGCCATCGATGGCCCGTATACGGTTCGAGGAGTTCGAGCAACCGCTCGTCGGTGGCCCGAGGTTCGTCGGCCAGCCACCACGCCACGGTGTTGGGTATGTGATAGTCGCCGACGGGAACGGCGTCGGGATCGCCGAGCACGACGGCAGTGACCATGGCGGCCGTCCATGGTCCGATCCCCCGAATCCGCTGGAGGCGCCGGCCGAGGACGGCGGGATCCCGGCCCGACACGGCTTCGAGGCGCGGCATCTCCCGAGCCGTTCGGATCAGGATCTCGGCCCGGTTCCGCTCGACGCCGAACGGGTGGAACTCGTAGTAGCCCATGGCCGCAACCGTGGCCGGCGCAGGCAGGATCCAACCCTTGCGGGGACCCGGCGCCGGATCGCCGTGGCGGCGGGCAAGCTTTCGGCGGGCCTTCACGGCATTGGCGATCTGCACCTTCTGGCCGAGGATGGCACCGACCAACGCATCCCACAGGATGTCGGTGCGGCCCAGCTTGAACGGCGCCCGCCGCCACTGCTCCGCAACTCGTCCGGCCGGCTCGAAGCCGCTGAGGTCGTCTTCCGCGCCCAGCAACCGGGGAGCCTGGTCGAGAAGCCAGCCGGCTCCGTTCCCCCACGCCTCGGCTCGTATCCGGTCGGCGC
>JAOUGG010000095.1 GCA_029857855.1 Acidimicrobiia bacterium
CGCCGCCGCCGCCAACACCGCCCCCGCCAGCAACGTCGCCCCCGCCCCCGCCGGCAACATCGCCCCCGGAACCGGCATCGGCGGCCAGCATCAACCGGGCCACCGCCACCGCCTCGTCGAACCGCCGGGCGGACTCCCATTCCCCGGCCGCCACCATCCGCCCCGTTTCCGCCCGCACCCGCCGGTCGCCGCCAGAGGCCGCCACCATCAGATCGCTCAACGATCCACCGCCCTCGGTCCACCGCCGGAACGCCGCCGGCGCCGATGACCCACCGCCGAACACCGCCTCCGCCATCGCGTCGATCAGATCGTTGCGTTGACGGACGAAACGGTCGAAGCGAGGATCGTTGTCGGAGCCGTCCCACGATCGGATTCGCTCCGACAGCTCATCGATCCGATCGGCCGACCCGACGACGTCGCCGGCCAACGCCTCATCACCGGTGCGGACCAGCAGATCGGCGTCGACGTCCATGGCATCGGCCGCCGACCGCAGCCTCCGCCCGACGTCGAGACGCACCGCGCCGAACGCCGCCGGTGACAACGCAGGATCGCGTCCGTTGAGCCTCACCGCCGCGGTCGATGAGTCGATTCCACGAACCACGGCTCGAAACCGATCGGCGTCGATCCCCAACCGCCGGGCGACAGTATGTAGGTCATCGGGTCGGATGACGATCTGATTGGACGAACCCATGGCGGTCGCTCTCCCTCTGGAACCGGCGCACGGAAGCTGCGCACGACGAAGACGTGAGCGACCGGGACCGGCGAGCGGGGTGGAACCGCTCTGGTTCCCAACACCGGCTACCCCGGCCGCTCACCACCCGTAACGCCGACCGGAGCGACCGCGTGACGAAAGTCCGAAAAGTCTGCGCTCAGGCGTGAACGGTTAACGCCTGACGCCGGTTCGGACCGAAGCGGTAGATGGAGAAGTCGGCGTCGAAGGAGATGGCGTCTGTCAGTCCCAGCCTTCGCATCACCGACCAGGACGTTCGATCGACGATCGAAAACCGATGGTCCGGAAACTGCTGGTGGATCGTTGCCGCCGCCTCGAGGTCGGCGAGCTGGGTCGCCTCCACCCGGGCGATGCCGCCACGGATCCCGTTCACGAGTTGTTCGCCAATGTCGCGACCGAGGCGGCTCGTTGCCAGATACCAGGTCTCGATCAGAACGTGATCGCTCGTGACCAACCGCCCGGCGTGATCCCCGAGGTGACGCTTCGCCCGGTCGTGACTGGCGTCGTCGGCATCGGCCGCCGCATACCACGCCGACGTGTCGACGAAGACGAGCGCAGGCACCGACTACCGAACCGGCCGCATCGAACCGATGGCGTCGGCAATGGCATCGGGCTCGTTCGCAATATCCGATCCTCCCGAACGGCCAAGGGCGAAAATCGACGATGGGTCGGCAGCGGGTTCGGGAGCGTTCAGATCACGTTCAATGAGGCGGCGAATGTACTCGGCCATGGTGATGCCCAACTCAGCGGCCTTCTGCCGGACTCGAGCATGCACGTGATCGTCGAGTGCAATCTGCGTTCTCATGATGGTACATCATAACATCACCCTAGGCCGCACTCCTGTTCGAGTTCTTGTTCAGCCGTTCCGGCAGCTCTCGTTGGTAGCAACGCTGCAATGTCGAGCGCGTGACGAAGAAGTGTCGCGACCCCGCCCGCTGGCGCCACGGTTTGAGCCGGTCGGTGGCCGGACGGTAGCGTTGCCCGAATGCGCCCAGACCGGCGGCGACCCCGATTCCCACGATGAGCACACCCAAACCCACGCCTCAACAGGAGCGTATGTTCGCCCTGCGGTTCGAGCGGAGCCGCCAGGACCTGTTCGGGATGCTGGAGCGGCTCTACGGTCACCGTCCCGACTACGCCGACTTCGTCGACGCCCTCACGACGACCCTCAAGGACAACTGGCGCCGCCGCCCCGAAGACCTCAAGTGGCTCGACCTGCAGCGAGACCTCGAACCCGACTGGTTCCAGCGCAGCGACCAGGTCGGCTACGTCTTCTACATCGACCGGTTCAACGGCGACCTCCAGGGCATCCTCGAACCCGACAAGCTCGCCCATCTCGCCGATCTCGGCGTCACCTATGTGCACCTGATGCCGTGCCTCAAACCCCGCGACGGCCACAACGACGGCGGCTACTCGGTGCAGGACTACCGGGAGATCAACCCCCTCTACGGCACGATGGACGACCTCGAACACGTGGCCTCGGTGCTCCGCGAACGGGGGATCAGCCTGTGCATCGACCTCGTCTTGAACCACACGGCAAAGGAACACGAGTGGGCGGTGCGGGCTCGGGCCGGCGAGCAACCCTACACCGACTACTACTGGATCTACGACGACGACGGGCTGCCCAACCAATATGAGGAAACCCTCGTCGAGATCTTTCCCGACCAGGCCCCCGGCAACTTCACCCGCTACGACGACTTCGGCCCCGACGGGGATCAGACCAAATGGGTTTGGACCACGTTCAACGAACACCAGTGGGACCTCAACTGGGCCAACCCGTGGGTGTTCCTGGAGATCGTCGACGTCGCCCTGTTTCTGGCCAACAAGGGCGCGTCGGTGCTGCGGCTCGATGCGGTGGCCTTCATGTGGAAACGTCTGGGCACCCGCTGCCAGTCGGAGCCCGAGGTCCATATGATCCTGCACGCCTTCCGGGCCGCCACCCGGATCGCGGCGGCCGGGGTCATCCACCTGGAGGAGGCGATCGTCTCCCCGGAGGAGATGATCCCCTACCTGGGCGCCGGCGAGCACACGGCCAAGGAGGGCAACCTCGCGTATCACAACTCGTTGATGGTGCAGTTCTGGTCGGCGCTCGCGGCCCAGAACGCCCAGCTCATGACCCATGTTCTCGGGACCCACTTCCCTCCGGCCATCCCCAACGCCACCTACGCCACCTACCTCCGCTGCCACGACGACATCGGTTGGGCCATAACCGACTCCGACGCCGCGGCCGTCGGCCTCTCCGGATTGGCCCATCGCCGATTCCTCGCCGACTACTACACCGGGGCGTTCGCCGGGTCGCCGGCCCGAGGCTCACTGTTCCAGGTCAACCCCCGCACCGGCGACGCCCGCAGCAACGGGTCGACCGCGTCGCTCGCCGGGCTGGAGGCGGCCCTCGAGGTTCAGCGCACGGAACGGCGGCAGTACGCCATCAACCGGGCCGTCGACAGGATCCTGCTCGGCCACGCCCTCATCGCCTCCTACGGCGGCATCCCCCTCCTCTATATGGGCGACGAGATCGCCATGCTCAACGACTACGACCAGCTCACCGACCCGGCCACCGCCGGCGACGGCCGTTGGATCCAGCGGCCGTTCATGGACTGGGATCGGGTCGAAGCCGCACGCGACCGTGCGGGTGCCGGTGACGAGGAGAGCGTGGCGGCACGTGTGCTGACCGGCGTCACCCACATCCTGCGTCGACGCAAGGCCGTGCCCGAGTTCCATGGCGACTACGCCACCGACGTCCTGCATCCTCCCGACGAGCGGGTGTTCGCCTTCGCCCGCCCGGCTCCGGCCGCCACCGTCGTCTGCCTGTTCAACATGAGCTCCGATCATCTCGTGATCGACGGACGCTGGCTCCGGGAGCACGGCGTGTCCGACTTCCACGATCTGCTGTCGGATCGCGCCGTCGCCCTCCACGACGACGAGCTCCGCCTCCTGCCCTACAGCCGGATCTGGCTTCGCTAGTCACAGCTCTTCAACGGAAGCCGACCGTTCAGGAGTCCTCGGTGATGGCGGCGCTGATGATCTCGTCGCGCCGGTTGATGTGCCCGAGCACCTCCTCGGTGCCGGTCCGCGTGAGACCTCGCACGGTGGCCCGCAGGGTGCGGAGACCCTCGACGTCGTGGAGGTCGATGTTGTGAATCTTGCCGCCGGCTTCGGAGATCAGCTGCACGACCGGCCCCAACGTGCCCATCCCCGTCCGGTACACGAGTTCGACGGTTCGGGGCTGCTTGCGAAGAGTGACCGGGGCCACGTAGCCGAGAAAGGTGACGACGATGAGAGTCGCCAGTCCAGCCGTCAGCGCAGCGGAGTACATGCCGAAGGCACTGACGAGACCCAACGCCGCCGACACCCAGAGGGTGGCGGCCGTGGTCACCCCGCTGACCGAGCCCCGCCCCTGAACGATGGCACCGGCGCCGATGAAGCCGATGCCGCTGGCAACTTGGGCGGCCACCCGGGTTCCGTCACCGTCGACGGCGGCGAACGCTCCGGCGGATGCGAAGATGGCGGCGCCGAGCGCAACGAGGGCGTGGGTCCGGACGCCGGCGATCTTGTTCCTCGACTCCCGCTCCAGGCCGACGGCCGCGCCGAGCGCCACCGCCAAGGCGAACCGCACCATCAGGTCGATTGAATCGGGGCTTTCCATAGCCCTCCAGTCTGTCAGGTCACGCCGCTCCAGCGGAGGCTGTTGGCGATGAGCGTGCAGAAGATCGGCAGACCATCAAGATCCGCTTCCCTCGTGGACCTTCAAGGACAGAAACCGCACAGGGAGTTCGATCAGGGCGATCGGCCCGTGGGCCACGTCGCCCCGAAACTGCATCGTGTCGCCGGTGCGCTGTGTAGCGCTTCGACCCGTACCCGTACTCCAATACCCCGTCGAGCACGTGAATGAATTCCACACCGCCGTGCTGGAAGAGCGGGAAGATCTCATCGGGTTCGGTGATGGTGACCAGCACCGGTTCGATGGTCCGACCGGGACCCCGCAACGCCCCGAGATCCTCGTATGGCGCCCCCGGCCGTCGCCCTCATGGCTGATCTCCAAACCACCGCCGGCCGGCACGATGACGGCGTCGTGTTCCTCGTCGAGCCCCCGGAACAGGGCGGTGAACGGCACCCCGGCGGCATTGGCCAGGCGGGTCAACGTGCCGAGACTGGGTGAGGTCTGCTCGTAACAGGGGAGGGGATCGATGTCGCGATCGTCGGCCACGGTGATCGAGCCGTCGCCGCCTCGGGCCAACAGTGAGTACTCGGCCTCGACGCCGACCTTCAGCACGAGGTTGCGTTCAGCCAGCCGCTCAAGCGCCCGCTCGAGAATGACCCGCGGCGCATAGGGCCACAGATCGCTCATGAGGGCGTCGATCGCCGACACGGCACGAGTTTCGCGCACGGCTTTCCGTGCATCTCCACGAACATGGCGTAGATGAAGTCGACACCGTCGTCGGCCACTCGGTCCTTTATCTCTTCGACGTTGGTCATGGAATCCCCCTTTGGTTCGGTTGGCCGACCCGAGAGAGCGTGTGGTGGTCTAGAGCCGAGCGCTTGCTCGAAGATCCTATCGAATATAATCTGTCGAATACAGAAACCTGGAGGTGTCATGACTACTGGAGCCGAGCCCGTCATCGGGCGCAACGCCATCGCCCGAATGCTGAATGAAAGCGGCATCGACACGGTGTTCACCGTGGCCGGTGGGCACTTCCTGCCCACCTACCATGAGATGGGGCAACTCGGCACGCCGACGGTGATCCCAGCCCGTCACGAGCAGGGTGCCGGCTACATGGCATCGGGCTACGCCCTGTCGAGCGGGCGGCCCGGGGTGGTCCTGACCGGAGCCCCCGGCCCGGGCGCCACCAACGTCGTGACCGCCGTGGCCAACGCCCATGCCGACTCGATCCCGCTCCTTGTCATCACCGCCCAGGTCGACCGCCGCTACATCCACCGCAACATCCTTCAGTACTGCGACAACGTCGGGCTTCTTGCACCGTTCTGCAAGTCGTCGACCCAGGCCGTCTCCCTCGAGGAGATCCCGAACCTGCTGGCCACCGGCCTGCAGCTGGCGGCATCGGGTCGACCCGGCCCGGTGCACATTGCGCTACCCCAGAACCTGCAAGCCGACCGCATCACCGGCTGGAACCCGGTTCCCGTCATGGTGGCCGAGGCTTCACCCCCACCCCGTGCCGCGATTGCAGCAGCCGCCGAGGCGCTCGCAGCGAGCCGCCGACCAGCCATTCTTGCCGGCCATGGCGTGATCAGAGGTGGCGGCACCGCGGCGCTGGCCGAGCTGGCCGAGCGGCTGGCGGCTCCCGTCGCCACCAGCCGATCGGGCGTCGGTTCCATCCCCACGAGCCATCCGTCGAGCGTCGGCATGCTCGGCTTCTACGGTCCCGAGTCGTCGCGCGACGCCGTGGCCGGCGCCGACGTCGTGGTGGTCGCCGGCTGCGCTCTCGGCGAACAAACGACCTTCGGTTGGCGACCGTCGTTGTTCGCCGACGACGCCACGATCATCCAGATCGACATCGACGCCTCACAGATCAACCGCAACTACCGGTCGATCCACGGCATCGTGGCCGACGCCGGACTGGCCATCGCCGAGTTGGCGGCCGCCGTCGATCAAACCCAATCCCGGCGCCAACCCTGGTTCGACCAACGCCCCCAGCGGACCGAACCGCAGAACGACCCCGCCAAGGGCCTGAGCGCAGCCACCTTTCTCCAGGCCCTCAACCGCCATACCGGCGGCGCGATCGTCTGCTCAGCCGACATCGGCAACCATCGCCTCTGGGTCTGCGAGCAACTCGACGTCACTCGACCTGATGGTCTGCTGCAATCGTGCGAGTTCGACGCCATGGGTTTCAGCCTCCCCGCCGCCATCGGTGCCTCGGTGGCCGGCGGCGGTTCCCGGGTCGTGTCGATCTCCGGTGACGGCGGCTTCGTCCACACGATGGGCGAGCTGGCGGTGGCGAAGGACCTCGGACTGCCGGTGGTGGCCGTGGTGTTCGTCGACGGCGCCCTCGGCATCCTCAAACATCAGGCCGAGGAATTCTACGGCGAGGACCATTTCGTCTCGCTCGGCGACATCGATTTCGCCGCCCTCGCCGCGGCGTTCGGGGTGGAGAGCCACGGCATCGACGATGCCTCCCAACTCGACAAGGCGCTCGAGGCGGCCCTGTCGGCCGACGGCCCGACGCTGCTGGCGGTGACCATCGACCCCGACGAGGTCTTCCCGCCACTCCGGGTCAAGATCGAGCAACGGAAGATCGATCTTCTGGGGTCGACGTCATGACGCTGCAGCTGCGCACTATGCACATCACCATCGACGAGATCCACACCGAGATCGGCCGACCAGTCGACCCGCCGCTCAAACGGGTGGTGGTGGCCGCCGTGCTGGCCAACCCGTGGGCCGGGCGGGGTTACGTCGAGGACCTCCGCCCCGAGATACTCGACTTCGCCAACGATCTCGGAACCCTGTTGTCGGACCGCCTGGTCGCCACCTTCGGGTCGGCGGACGCCATCGAGGCCTACGGCAAGTGTTCGGTGGTGGGAGTCGACGGCGAACTCGAGCACGCCAACGCGATGGTCCACACCCTCCTGTTCGGCAACCCGATCCGCGATGCCGTCGACGGGGCCGCCACACTGGTGTTCGCCAACACCCGAGGCGGGCCGGGCTCACCGATCGTCGTGCCCTTGGTCCACAAGGGTGAGATGCTGCGCCGGACCCACTACCACACCGCGACGGCGTCGATTCCCGACGCGCCCCGGGCTGACGAGGTGGTGGTCGCCCTCGGCGGTGCCAGCGGGTCGAGACCGTTCCCCCGAATCGGCAACCGGGACCTCGACAACGCCGACATCGCTGCTGCGGCCGCAGCCGCAGTCGATGCCGAGCGCTAACGCGCCGCCGGATCCGATTGGTCGTCCAGGGTCTCATCAACCCGCCGGCCGGCGTCGGATCCCAGCGCGGCGATGGCGTGCTCGCGGTGGAGCGCTTTCTCGGTGATGGCCCGTTCGATGTCGCCCTCGGCGACGGCGTTCATGATCCGTCGGTGCTGTTCGTGAACCA
>JAOUGG010000841.1 GCA_029857855.1 Acidimicrobiia bacterium
TACCGAAGTCGGCCAGGAGCGGATGCTCGGGGGTGACGCCGACGAAGACGTTGCCCGGTTTGATGTCGCGATGTAGAACCCCGGCCCTGTGCACGGTCTCCACGGCGGAGCACAGCTTGATGCCGATGTCGACCGCGGCCGGCCAGGTGAGCGGTCCCTGCTCGTCGATCAATCGGCTGAACGTGCCGCGATCGAACAACGGAAGTACGAGAAAGGGATGGTGATCCACGGTGAACCCGGAACCGAGCACCGTGACGATGTAGGGGTGGCTGCCGACGCGGCCGATGGCCTCGATCTCCCGTTGGAACGCCGTGCGTCGCGGGCCGCTCGACGCGTCCAGGTCGAGTACCTTGATCGCGACCCGTCGTTGATGTCGCACATCAAGGGCCCGGTAGACGGTGCTCGATCCGCCCGACCCGACCCGCACCAACTCGTCGTAACCGGAGATCAGCCGGCTGGTGCCGCGGCCGATCGGATCGCTCGCCTCACCCTCCCGCCCGATGCCGTCCATAGCAATGAATTCTAGGTCGAGTGACGCAAACGTCGCCCAAGGTCCGGCCGGGTGATCGGACCGACCTCCTGTCGACCGCATATTATTGAGTGGTGAGGAATGTACGGGTGACGGTGGGGCGACGGGTCCTCTGCGCGGTGGTTGGCGCGTGACCGGCGACGAGCAGGCGCAAAACATGCCCGCCGCCGACGTGGCGGTCGACGAGGCACTGGTGCGGCGGGTGCTCGAACACGCCGCCGCCCACGACGGCCTCGACCCGGAGTTGGCGTCGCAGGATCTCCAACTGCTGGCCAACGGCTGGGACAACACGCTCTACCGCCTGGGTGACCACCACGTCGTGCGTCTACCGCGGCGTGCCGTCGCGATCGGGTTGGTGCTGAGTGAACAACGCTGGCTGCCCCAGCTCGCCCCCCACCTTCCCATCCCGGTGCCGGTTCCGATCTTCGCCGGGTTGCCGTCACCGCTGTTCGACCGGCCGTGGTCGATCGTGCCGTGGTTCGACGGTGAACCCCTCGGGGAGCGGTCGATAGCCGACGAACCCGCCGTGGTCGGCGACCGGCTGGCCTTGGACCTCGCCGACTTCCTGCATCACCTTCACCAACCCGCTCCGGCGGATGCGCCGCTCAACCCGTTTCGTGGGGTGCCGCTGACGTCGCGCGCCGAACGCACGGTCTCGCATCTCAGCCCCGGGTCGGTCGCCATGACGGCCATCGGATCGGACCAGGCCGCGGGGCGCCTCCGGGCCGTGTGGGGCAGGGCTCTCGACCAACCGCGCTGGTCGGGCGGCGATCGCTGGCTGCACGGCGACCTCCATCCGCTCAACCTGCTGTGGCACGACGATCGCCTGGCCGCCGTCATCGACTTTGGCGACATCTGCGGTGGCGACCCGGCCACCGACCTCGCAGTGGCATGGTCTGTGTTCGCCGACCCTGTTCATCGTCGCCACTTCCAGAGCCTGGCTCGAATCGACAACGAACCGGTCGACGTCGCCACCTGGCATCGAGCGGCCGGGTGGGCGTTGTCGGTGGCCTGCGCCATCGCCGCCAACTCAGCCGATCATCCGGTGCTCGACCGATTGAGTCGCCGCACGCTCCTGGCCCTGGCCGGCTGGGATCACGACGAAACGGGGCAGCACGGTTGAGCCGTCCCGATTCGTGGTAAAGGTGTTACATGAGCACTTCGCAGGAACTCGTTCGTCCAACCCGAGGCCAAGGGCGCATGATCGGCGGTGTTTGTGGCGCCCTGGCCAATCGCTTCGGGCTCAGCGTTGGCATGGTTCGCCTCGGCTTTGTGGTCTTTGGCGTTGTGGGCGCCGGTGAGATCGTCTACATCGCCCTCTGGCTGTTGATTCCAGCCCGCACGGCCGACCACTGAGTGACCGGCGCCGACTACCGGAGCCGAGCCAGGAACTCGGTGATGTGGCCGACCGCCTCGTCGAGGTGATCGCGCCCGCCGGGCCCACCGTAATAATGTGTCGCCCCCTGGATCTCGTGGAGCCACTTGGCGTCGTGCGCGACGGCGGCGAACAATCGCTGGGTGTGTGACGGGGTGCAGGCGTCGTCCGCGGTGTTGCCGATGACCAGGACCGGTTCGCCGACGTCGGCGGCCGAAGCCAGCGCGTCGCCTCGTGCGGTGTCGTAACCCCACTGCGACAGCCAGCTGCGCAAGGTCGAGAACCGGGCCAGGCCGACGGGCCCGTCGTTGACCGTGCGGGGATCGCCGAGGTAGCACCAGTTGGGTTTACGGTCGCTCGGGTCGATCGTCGGGTCGAGCCAGCGGGGGTCGGCCATCGTGCCGTGCACGACGAAGGCCAGCTCCGGTCCGAGGCTCTCGGGATCGGCCCGTCGCCGTTCCAGCTCGCTCTGCACCC
>JAOUGG010000842.1 GCA_029857855.1 Acidimicrobiia bacterium
GAGACGGCCCCACGGTCCGGCGCTTCGCCCGGTCTCGAGGTGGGTCAACCAGACTCCGGCCGCAACCCGGGCCGCGGCATCGAGTTGCTCGACGCCGACGGCTGGGATCTCGGTCTCGTCGAGAAAGCGGGTGGTGATGCGACCTGCGGTCAACGGCGGCTGATCGGCCAGCCAGCGGTGGAACCCGGTGTTGGTGGTCAATCCGCCGAGGACGAGGCCGTCGAGCGCTGCCCGGAGGCGGGCCAGGGCCTCGGGCCGGTCGGAGCCGCCGACGATGAGTTTGGCAACCATCGAGTCGTAGTGGGGGCTGATCGTGCTCCCGGCCTCGATCGCGGAGTCCCAGCGAACACCCTCGGGAACCACCAGGTTCGAAACGGTGCCGATCTGGGGGGCGAAGCCGTTGGCCGGGTCCTCGGCGTTGATCCGGGCCTCGACGGCATGACCCTCGAAGCGGACGTCGTCCTGGGCGACCGGCAGCGGCTGTCCGAGTGCCGACCGGATCTGCAGCTCGACCAGGTCGAGGCCGGTGACCAGCTCTGTCACCGGATGTTCGACCTGCAGGCGCGTGTTCATCTCGAGAAAGTAGAAGTCGCCGGTCTCGTCGTCGACGATGAACTCGACGGTGCCAGCCGAGTCGTAGTCGATGGCCTCGGCCAGCGCCCGACCCCGGTCCCGAAGCCCCTGGCGGGTGGCGTCGGGCAGGTTCGGTGCGGGGGCCTCCTCGAACAGCTTCTGATAGCGCCGCTGAACGGAGCACTCTCGGGTGCCGAGGTCGATCACCGAGCCGTGTTTGTCGCCCATCACCTGGACCTCGACGTGGCGGGGCCGGGTGATGTAGCGCTCGACGATCATGTCGCTGTTGCCGAACGACCGCTCGGCCTCGGACCGGGCCTCGGCCAGTTCGGCGGCGAAACCCGACGGCTCGTTGACGATCCGAATACCCTTGCCGCCCCCGCCGGCCGCGGCCTTGACCAGAACCGGGTAGCCGATCTCGGCTGCGGCCTTGGCCAGATCGTCGGGGTCCTGTGACGAGTCGAAACCCGGGATGATGGGCACGCCCGCCTCATCGGCGATACGCCGGGCCTCGATCTTGCCGCCCATCGATTCGAGCGCCTCAGGGTGGGGGCCGA
Organism: Acidimicrobiia bacterium; assembly: GCA_029857855.1. Taxonomy (GTDB): domain Bacteria; phylum Actinomycetota; class Acidimicrobiia; order Acidimicrobiales; family SZUA-35; genus JAHELU01. Next base: position 1,131 of record JAOUGG010000842.1, read on the forward strand.
CCCAGATCAGGCCGGCGTCGATCACGGCCCGGGCGAATCCGGCGTTCTCCGACAGGAATCCATAGCCGGGATGGACGGCGGTGGCGCCCGTCTCGGCCGCCGCAGCCAGGAGCCGCTCGATCGAGAGGTACGACTGCGACAGATCGGCGGGACCGATCAGAACCGCCTCGTCGGCCTCGGCCACGAAGGGGGCCGAGGCATCGGGTTCGGCGTAGACGGCCACCGTGGCCATGCCGAGGCGGCGGGCGGTCCGCATCACCCGGCGGGCGATCTCGCCCCGGTTGGCCACCAGGAGCTTCATATCGGAAATGTCGGCGATTTCAGAGACGTCAGCGTTCATCGTTCTTCTCCCCTACATCCGGTAGACCAGGGCCGGGCCGGCTGCCGGTTCGTCCTGGCGGGCGGCCAGCGCCAGTGAGAGGCCGAGCACGTCGCGGGTCTGGACGGGGTCGATCAGGCCATCGTCCCACAACCTCGAGGTGGCGTGATACGGATCGGACTGGGTTTCGTACTGGTGGCGGATCCCGGCCCGGATCTCGGCGATCTCCTCCTCGGTGGTCTCCGACCCCTTGAGACCGCCGAGGCGGATGTCGGTCAGCACCGTCTCGGCGGTGTCGGCGGCCATGGTGGCGATCCGGGAGTTGGGCCAGGCGAAGAGCAGCCGGGGGTTGAAGCCCCGTCCGCACATGCCGTAGTTGCCGGCTCCGTAGGACCCGCCGATCAACACCGTGTACTTGGGCACGGTGGCGTTGGCCACCGCGGAGACCATCTTCGCTCCGTGCTTGGCGATGCCACCCCGCTCGGAGTCGGAGCCCACCATGTAGCCCGACGTGTTCTGCAGGAACACCAGCGGTACACGCCGCTGCTCACACAGCTCGATGAAGTGCGTGGCCTTGAGGGCTGACTCGGAGAAGATGATGCCGTTGTTGGCGATCACCCCGACCAGATGACCCCAGATCCGGGTGAACCCGCAGATGATCGACGAGCCCCACTCCGGTTTGAACGGTGAGAACCGGGAGCCGTCGACGATGCGGGCGATGATCTCGGTGGCGTCGAACGGGATCCGGTCGTCGGCCGAGATGATGCCGTGAAGTTCGGCCGGGTCGTAGGCCGGTGGTTCGGGTTCGACCCAATCGACCCAGCCCTGACGGTCGTCGATCGAACGCTGATTGGTGGTGGCACAGATCTCTCTCAGGCGACCGTAGGCCTCGGCCTCGGTGGCGGCCCGGTAGTCGCTGACCCCGGAGA
>JAOUGG010000844.1 GCA_029857855.1 Acidimicrobiia bacterium
CCTGCGCAGCGTGATGAGCCAGGGCGGAAATCCCCGGATCACCTCGCTGATCACCATGAGCGACCTCGAGCTCTGGTCGGGACCCGATGTGGCCACCATCGAGCCGGCACCGGTGGCCCCGGTCTCGGACTGCATCGACCGCTCGATGCTGCCTCAGGGGGTCGATCTGCCGATCCTCTCCCGGGTTGATGTCCGCCTCGATCCGGCCACGGTCGAACCGCCGCCCGATGGAACGAACGGCGACGCAGGGGCCGGCCGGGCGTTCATCGCCGGTTGGATCCGGTTCGCCGACGGCACACCACCCACGGCATCCGCCCTGCCCCTCTTCGCCGATGCGTTCCCACCATCGCCGATCGGCCTGCTGGGTCGTGTCGGTTGGATACCGACGGTCGAACTCACCGTGCAGGTGCGGGCCCGACCGGTCGACGGCTGGATACGGGCCTGCTTCGAGAGCCGCGACATCGGTCGTGGGATGCTGGTGGAGGACGGACTGCTGTGGGACGCCGAGGCCAACCTCGTGGCCCAGTCACGTCAGCTCGCCCTGATCCTTTCTTGAATTTTGGGGGTCGGATTTTGGGGATAAAGTGAGGTGATGTGGTCTGGGCCACAAGGGCTCCGGCCGTTGAGCGAAAGTAATGCCATGCCTACAGGTACAGTGAAGTTCTTCAACTCAGAGAAGGGCTTCGGATTCATCTCTCGTGAGGGTGCGTCGGACGTGTTCGTGCACTTTTCGAACATCGTCGGTGAGGGTTACAAGACCCTTGACGAGGGTCAGCATGTCGAGTTCGACATTGCCCCCGGCCGCAAGGGCGACGAAGCCAAGAACGTTCGGGCCCTGTAGCCCGCACGTCTCGACTCGCTGAGTCAACGAACAACTCGAGGGCCGCTCCCGACTGGGAGCGGCCCTCGGACTTTTCGACCGGTCAGCCGTCGCCGCCGGCCAGCAGTTTCGTGATGTCCTCGGAGGCGTTCACAACGCCGTCGGACACGTAGCGATCGTGATTCGATTCGATGTTGCGGAGCTCGTAGCGATAGTTGACCATCATGGCCATACCCCGCTCCCAGCCGACGTCGGTGGGATTGGCCAACCAGTTCAGCCGTTCGGCTCTGGCGCCGTTGGAGAGGTGGAAGTGGGTGACCGGATCGAGCGCTCGACCCGAAGACCGGCGTTGGTTGACGATGTACTCGGCGGCGAGCCTCATGAACACCGGTTTGGCCGCGTCCAGCCTGGCGTCATCGATCGGCGGCATCGGTCCGCTGACGAGGTCGGCCAACTGCTCCCGCACCGGCGACAGTCCGAGCTCGGACAGCTTTTCGGTCTCGCTCTCGATGAGTACCGGGCGGTCCGAGTCGAGCTCGGACCGCAGCCACCGCCGAAAGCCCGGAAGGGGGGACAGGGTGGCGAACCGGCGGAGACCGGGGAGCTCCCGGGTCAGTTCCTCGACCACCGACTTGATCAGGAAGTCGCCGAGTGAAACGCCGGCAAGACCCTCGTGGCAGTTGGAGATCGAGTAGAAGATGGCCGTGTCGTAGTCGCTTTCGGAGTCGGCCGCCGACCGGCGGTCGACGTCGGTCCTCGGCGGACCGTCGGAGGCCTCGATGAGGGGGGTCACGGCGTCGGCCATGCCATCGGTCAGCGCCACCTCGACGAAGATCAGCGGATCATCCGGCATCGCCGGGTGGACATAGGCGTAGCATCGACGGCCCGGACCCAGCCTCGCCTTGAGATCGCTCCAGGAGCGGATGGCGTGGACCGCCTCGTATTCGATCAGTTTCTCGAGGAAGGCCGCCGACGTGCTCCAGGTGATCTGGGTCAGCGTGAGAAGACCGACATCGAACCAGCGGTCGAGAATGGAACGAAGTTCGGAATCGAGAGCCTGGAGACCCTCGCCGTCGCGACCATCGACCCGAGCCAGGTCGCGGATGTCCTCCCTCAGCTGGATCAGGAACAACAGACCGCCTTCGAGACCGACGAACCGCCGCATCAGGCGCTCACGGCGGGGTACGAGCACGCTGCGAAGTCGAGCCTCGGCCGTGCGGCGATCGTTGGGATTGGAGGCGTGGATGACCGTGTCGATGGCGGCGTCGACTGCTTCCGGATCGTTGCCGTAGTCGGCGGCCAGCACGTCGAAGAACCGCTGCCGGCCGATAGCGGAGAACTCGGCGTAGGTGACCCCCAGCATCCGGGCCCGGCGCCGGGCGGCGACCTCGCCGCCTCGGGCGTCGATGATCTCGTCGACCAGCTTTCGAATGCGTCGCAGATCGCTCTCCGGAAGGTCGGCGTTGACGCTTGGCGGCCGGTCGGCGGTCCCGGCCCGCCAGCGGCGCACACCCTGCCATAGCTGACCGACCCGCGCGCTTACCGCCATGAATCC
>JAOUGG010000843.1 GCA_029857855.1 Acidimicrobiia bacterium
TGGTGTACATGTTGTCGTTGACGACCGTCGTGTACTCGTCGGGGCCGGTCACGCCGTGGATGTGGAACCGCTCCTTGCCGTTGCTCGAGTAGTAGAAGCCGAGATCGGCGAACAGCCGGGCCGTTTCGACCAGGATCTCCACCGCCTCGTGTTCCAGAAAATCCTGATCGCCGGTGGCGGTGAGGTACCGCTCCATGGCGTAGGCGATGGCGGCGTTGATGTGATACTGCGCCGTGCCGGCCGCATAGTAGGCGGACGCCTCCTCGCCGTTGATCGTGCGCCACGGGTAGAGGGCGCCCCGCTGGCTCAATTCGGTGGCCCGGTGCCGAGCGGCGTCGAGCATGTGCCAACGGAACCGCAGCAGCTTACGCGCCGCTTCCGGGTTCGTGTAGGAGAGATAGGGGAGGACGTAGACCTCGGTGTCCCAGAAGTAGTGTCCGTCGTACCCGCCGGCTGTGACGCCCTTGGCCGCGATGCCCTGTTCGTGGGTGCGGGCCGACGCCTGGGCCAGCTGGAACAGATTCCATCGGATCGCCTGCTGGGCCGCATCGTCGCCCTCGATGACGATGTCGCTGCGGTGCCAGTACTCGTCGAGCCAGGCCCGCTGTTCGGCTTCCAGAGCGGTCGGCCCGGCGGTCACCGCCCGGTCGATCGTGCGGTTGCAGCGATCCTTCAGTTCGGCCGGGGGCACGCCTCGCGAGCTGTGGTACGACAGGTACTTCGTGAGGGCGAAGGTCTCGCCGGCCCGACCTTCCACGGTGAACACCGTCTTGGCCAGATCGGCCGACGCCTCGGTTTCGACATGGTGGACGCAGTTGGTGGTGACGGTGTGCCGGTATGCGCAGGCCATCGTCATCCGGCTCGACACCGTGCGATAGCCCAGGGTGACCTCGCCGCCGACGCCCAGGTCCGGGTCCACGTCGTGCAGCCTGGGGGCCAGCACCCGTTTGTCGAATCGGCGGCCCTGGCGGGGGTCGCTGCCCTCGCCCTCGCCCAGTGCGGCGTCGGAAACGTGGTACTCGTCCTCGCCGTCCTGACGGTTCAGCAGTTGCGACGACACGACGATCGGACCGTTGCCGTCGAGTAGGGTGACCTCGAAACGGAGCACGGCGAGGTGGCGATGAACGAGGCTCACCATACGTTCGGACCGGACCCGCACCCGGTTTCCGGCCGGCGTCCTCCAGATCAGCTCACGATGTGACCACCCCGAGCGGAAGTCGACGACTCGCTCGTAGTGTTCGAGGTCCGCCTCGGCCAGGAGCAGCGGTTCGTCGTCGACATAGAGCTTGATGGTCTTGGCATCCGGCACGTTGACGATCGTCTGGCCGGTCTTGGCGAACGCGAACGCCGACTCGGCGTGATGGATCGGCCAGGTCTCATGAAATCCATTGAGAAAGGTGCCGTGGGTGTGGGCGTCGCGGCCCTCGGGCGGATTGTCCCGCATGCCGAGGTAGCCGTTGCCGATGGCGAACAGCGTCTCGGTCAGCCCCAGATCGTCGGATGACGGCTCGGTCTCGACGAGGCGCCACTCCTCGATCGGGAAACGATGGCGGGCGATCGAGCTTGCGGTGGCACGTATCTTCATGACATCCCTCCATCGGTTCCGGAAGCGAGTTCGTCGAGGTCGTCGACCACGATCGACGCCCCGTGGTCCTCCAGGGCCTTGCGGTTGCCGCCCCGGTCGACGCCGATCACGAGCGGGAACCCACCGGCCACACCGGCCGCCACCCCCGAGGTGGCGTCCTCGACCACGACCGTGTCGGCGGCGTCCACGCCGAGCAACTCGGCACCGCGCAGGAACATGTCGGGGGCCGGCTTGCCGGCGAGGTCCTCGTCGACGGCGACGATCCCGTCGACGACGTGGGGGAACCGATCGGCCAGCCCCGCGGCGGCCAGCACCCGACGGGCGTTCTTCGACGACGACACGACGGCTTTTGGGATCCCGAGGCGATCGAGCAGGCCCATCAGCCGCATCGACCCGGGGTAGGGGACGACCCCTTCCCGTTCGAGAATGGTGTTGAAGAGGTCGTTCTTCTTGTTGCCAAGCGCGCAGACCGATGTGTCGCCGGCGGGATCGCTCGGGTCGCCTTCGGGTAGCGTCACGTTGCGGGAGGCGAGGAACGAGCGCACGCCGTCGTAACGTGGTTTGCCGTCGATGTAACGGAGATAGTCGTCGGGCGCGTAATCCCACGGGGCGAACAGCTCGGCCCAGGCCCGCTCGTGAACCTCCGCCGTCGGGGTGATGACCCCGTCGAGGTCGAAGAGGACGGCTTCGTACGCCTCCCAGTCGACGACGGTCGTCCGGTCGTGCCTGTCGATGGAGTCAGCGGTCATGAAACGCCGATTGTAGGTACGACCGGGTCGCTATGACCCGC
>JAOUGG010000845.1 GCA_029857855.1 Acidimicrobiia bacterium
ACTTCTCGCAGCTGAAGACGATCGAATGGAACAACTTCGTCGACTCCGAGCCTCGCTGGGCCGACAAGATCGACGAGTTCTCGGAGTGGGAGGCGGCTCACTACCTGCCGTTCCACTGATCGGCTCTGTCGCCAGGATGGTCAGGATCGGCCGATTGGATCGGTCGACGAAAGTTTGGCCGCCGTGATCGGTTCGCCCGACCCGGGCTTCTACATTTGAACCCATGCGCGTGCGAGCACCTGGATCGTCGGCCAACCTGGGTCCCGGCTTCGATGTTCTCGGTCTCGCCGTGGCCCGCTACGTGTGGGCCGATCACATCGCCAAGATCGCCTATGAGGCGGCCGGTGGAACCGAATCGATCTGGTTCGACTTCGAGCTGCCACCGGGCCGGGGCCTGGGATTCTCGGCCGCCGCCCGCGCCGCCGGTGCCGTGCTGGCGAAGCTCCAGCAGGGTCATGACACCGCCGAGGCACAGCGTCTCGCCTATCCCGTCGTGGCCGACATCGAAGGCCACGGCGACAACGCCGCCCCTTGCGTGTTCGGCGGCCTGCACGTCATCGCCGGTGAGGTGAACCACCGGATCGGCAAACCGATGCCGGGCAACCTGCTGTTCTGGGTTCCCGACATGGAGACATGGACCGACCACTCGCGGGCCGCGCTCGCCTCGTCCGTGGATCGGGCCGATGCGGTCTTCAACCTCGGTCGAGTCGGCCTACTGATCGCCGCCGTCTACGAGCAGCGCCTCGATCTCCTGGCGACCGCGACCCAGGATCGCCTCCACCAGCCATCGCGCTTCGTCGACTGCGAGCAATCGGCCAAAGCCTATGAGATCGCCCTGCAGGCCGGTGCGTCGGCCGCCTGGCTGAGCGGCTCCGGTCCAACCGTGGCCGTTGTCGTCGACGACGAGACCAAGCCGGTCGTGATCGACGCCCTCGGCGAGAGCGGCGACGTTCTCGATCTGGCGATGGATGAGACCGGGGCGATTCCCACTCCCGACTGAGGCCGTTCTACGGCTCGGCGACGAGCCGGGAGGTCGTTTCGTCGCACCGATACGAGCGTGGTGGTTCACGGTCGGCGGCATCGAGAAAGGCTGCGATCTCGCGCCCGGACACGGCCCAGGTTCGGGTGTCGTCGGCCGTCGAAACGGCGAACACCAGCCCGACCAGCCGGCCGTCGGCCGCCCACACCCCCGCGCCGCTGTCGCCCCGGCCGGTCGCCCCGTCGAGACGGTAGCCGTCGCGTTCCACCCGGGTCCGGGTGCGAACCCCGTCGGCTTCGATCGTGGTCCGCTGGGCCACGATCGCGTCGATTGGTGCAGCCGCCGCGCCGTGGACCTCGATACCGTCACCCACAGCGGCCGTGCCCAATGTCGGGCGGTCGATCCGCGGCTCCCCGGAGGGATCCGGGGAGCCCTGACGGGTCGAGATCAGGGCGAGGTCACGGTCGGGATCGAAGGCGACGATGGTTGCCGCAGCCGCTCCGTCGGACAAGGCGGCAGGCGAGAAGTCCGGCCACTCCCGACTCGCCGGCAGGTTCTTGCCGTCGACCACGGCCACGGATCCGGCGCCGACGACGACATGGGCCGCAGTGAGCACGGCGGTGTGGTCGAGTCGCACCGCAGAACCGATGCTGGCCGACGCCGAGCCACAGGCGGTCGTGACGATGGCTACCGTGCGGTCGGCCGGTCGAGGCCCCGTGACGGCCGAGGGGTCGGGAGCGACCGCGGCCGGGTCGCTTGCCGAGCAGGCCCACGAGCAGGCTCCGGCCGCAATGGCCAAGATCACCAGACGACCGACACGTGACACCATCGGCCGCATGCCGATCGCCGAGCGCCCGGGTGTCGACCGTTGTCCGCTCACGTTCTAGGATTCACGCCGTGCGTCGACGTGTCCTGTTCCGATCCGTGCAGCGGCTGTTGCCGGCCGACACCGTGCATGCTGCGGCCATGCTCTGGGATCTGCACCCCCAGGTGATTCCCATAACGATCGCCGCCGTGGTCGGTGTGGCGGCCTTCGGCGCCGCGGCCGGTGCCGCTGCAGGCAACGTTGCACTCGTGGCGGTGGCCACCGCGGCGGCGACCGCCGGCCTGACCCGCAAGTACCGCGTGCTCGCCCTGACCGACGAATCGTTCGTGATGATGCGAGGGTCGACGATTCGCCTGCAGGCTCGGGAGGTGCTGGCCCGCCTGCCCCACGACATCGAGCTGCACAAGGCCGGGGGCAGCCTGCTGACCACCGAATGGCGGGTAGACGGAACGACCTACACCGTGCGCCGGGAGTGGGAGAGGACCATGGAGGAAATGGCCTCGCGGGCCAACGGCTGATTCCCCGGGCGTGAGACGGCAAACGAACGGCTGACCGATGACCCGATGGTA
>JAOUGG010000846.1 GCA_029857855.1 Acidimicrobiia bacterium
CTGTCGGCCACGGGGTCCTCTCCTCAGATCTTGCTCAAATCACATATCCGAATCAGAATTCCGATTCAGATTTCGATGTCGACGACAGCGACGTTCATATCGCCGTTGGGGGCCTCGAACGTGATGGTGTCGCCCTTGGCGGATCCCATCAGGGCCCGGCCCAGCGGTGAGCCCGGGGAGATGACCGTCAGGCCCTCCCGCCGCTCCTCGATCGATCCGATCAGGTACTTGTCGACGTCGTCGTCGCCCTCGTAGCGGATCGACACGATGCAGCCCGCCTGCACGGTGAGATCGGAGCCGTCGCCGACGATCTCCACGATCTCGGCATTCTCGATGAGGTTGGCCAGATGAATGATGCGACCCTCCATCTTGCCCTGCTCCTCTTTGGCGGCGTGGTAATCGCCGTTCTCGGAGAGGTCGCCCATCTCTCGGGCCGCCTCGATCTTCTTGGCGATCTCGATGCGCCCCCGGGTGGTGAGATCATCGTGCTCGGCCTTCAGTCGGTCGAAGGCCTCGCGGGAAAGTATGTGCGTATCAGCCACTCTGGCATCGTAGCCAACCGCCGAGGCGATTCCGGGCCGATTCCCCGTGGTGTTTGCCTGTTCGGGAGCGGGTAGGACCGGTTCATGAAAACACCTCCGAGCCTTGACCGGCGGCCTCAAGCAGCAGTCCGGCTCGGGCTCAGATCAGTTCCGCAGCCAGATGCTGGCGAACCAGGTTGACGCCCAGCCGATCGTGTACGCCGCCAGCTGGTCGACGCGGCTGAACCGTCGGCGAAACAGGTTCTCCTCCAGTATGAGCACGTCGGCGGAGTTGCCGTAGATCTCGTGGATCTCCCGGCGGGTCAACACGCCGAGCACGATCAGCAGCGTGATCAGGTAGGCGATCGACGACACCGTCGCCCGGCCCTCGGCATCGTCGCGCCCGCAGCCGGCCCGGACGATGAGGGCGATCAGCAGTCCGGCGGGGATGGTCAACCAGGGAGTGCCGAACAGTCCGAGCATCTCGGCCGCGGCCCACGCCGCCCCGGTGACCAGGACGGCCGCCAGTCCCGAGAGGAAGAGTGAGATGGCGTTGACCTTGCGAGGCAGCACAGCAACCGTGGTGGTCGCCTTGACCCGCTTGGCCGACCAATCCGGATCCTGCGGCGACTCCTTCTCGGCCTCGAACCACTCCCGTGGGGTCCTGCTCATCGAGAGGTCGCGCGCGTCGGCATCCGATTTCTCCGAATCGGGCGCTTGCGGCTCCGACTCGTGGCTGGGAACGGTCGAACGATCGGTGGTCACAGAGGGTCCTTGTCTTCCCCATCACATCGGACGGCTTTCGGCCATCTTGAGTGATGGCGCTGGATAACCTGGGCCCATGGCTGAAACGACCTATCGAGTAGCCGTCGTCGGCGGTGACGGAATCGGACCCGAGGTGATCGCCCACGGGCTCCGCGTCATCGAGGCGACCGGCGTGCGGTTGGACACGACCGACTACGACCTCGGAGGCGCCCGGTACCTTCGCGACGGCACGATCCTCCCCGATTCGGTACTCGACGAATGGCGTTCCTTCGACGGCATCTATCTCGGCGCCGTCGGCACCCCTGAGGTGGCGCCCGGCGTCATCGAACGCGGCCTCCTGTTGAAGATGCGGTTCGATCTCGATCTCTACGTCAACCAGCGGCCGTTCCTGACCGATAGCCACGACTTCGTCGTCATTCGGGAGAACACCGAAGGCTCGTACGCCGGCGAGGGCGGGCTGCTTCGCAAGGGCACCCCGCACGAGATCGCCACCCAGGGATCGGTTAACACCCGCATGGGGGCCGAGCGGGCCATCCGCTACGGCTTCGAGCTGACCATGAGCCGCAAGAAGCACCTCACACTGGTTCACAAGACCAACGTCCTGACCTTCTCCGGCGATCTCTGGCAGCGGGCGTTCGACGACGTCGCCGCCGAGTACCCCGAGGTCGAGACGGCCTACAACCACGTCGACGCCGCCTGTATCTACTTCGTCCAGGACCCGCAGCGCTACGACGTGATCGTCACCGACAACCTCTTCGGCGACATCCTCACCGATCTCGGCGGCGCCGTGTCGGGCGGTATCGGTTTGGCTGCGTCGGCCAACCTGAATCCGGCCCGGACCGGTCCGAGCATGTTCGAACCGGTGCACGGGTCGGCCCCCGACATCGCCGGGCGGAACCTTGCCAATCCGATCGCCGCCATCATGTCCGGTGCGATGATGCTGCGCTTCTTCGGGGAGGCGGAGGCGGCCGACCGGATCAGCCGGGCCTGCGAGGCCTGCAACCACATCGAGGGTTCCACGACCGAGATCGCCGACGCCGTACTGGCCAAGTTGTAGGCCGGGGCGATGAGCGAACCGACTACCGCC
>JAOUGG010000847.1 GCA_029857855.1 Acidimicrobiia bacterium
CTGCACCTGCCGGGTGGCGCTGGCGTGGTATTGCCAGGCCAGGTGGGTGGTGACCAGCAGGCGGGGAGCCGGGTCGGCGTCGCTGGCGGTGATGAGGGCGGTCCGGGACGTCGGCGCACCGTCGAGGTCGGGCAGGGTGACCTGCTCGATGAAGTGGAGCGGCTCGCGGCTGAGAATGGCGTTGCCGAAGCCCTGCGGCGTGCCGTCGGGCCGCCGGGAACGGAGAACGTGGAAGCCGAGTTGATCGGCCAGCAGTTGCGCCTGGTCGGCGTCGTCGTCGGCCCACACCTCCTGCAGGGTGATGATGTCGGGGTCGACCCGCCGCAGTTCGGCCTCGATCGCCGGTTGTCGTTCCGACCACGGCCCGAATTTCCACCAGATGTTCCAGCTCACGACACGCACGGATTCGATGGTGCCACTCCTGCACCGGCGGTGTCGGGATGGAGGCGAAGTCGACCCTGCAAGACGCCTTACATCCTGTCCACGGAGGCTCAAGCATGAGCTGGGCGGTACCGATGAAGATTGAGTCCAGTCCACCAATCTCGCCACGGAGGGTCAGCATGAAACGCCGCAGCGAACGCTCGCTGTTCTCCGCTCGGCACTTCGTCAACGCCGCCCACGGACGAACCGCGGGCCGGCTTGTTCTTGGCCTGGCCATCTTTCTGGGCGCGGCCAGCTGGTACGTCAGTCGGACGACGCTCGACAACACCATCGAGCAGCGGTTCGAGTTCCGAACCGGTGAGGTCACGACCGCCATCGACGAACGCATGGCGACCTATCAACAGGTGCTGGCGAGCGGCGTCGCCCTGTTCAACGCCAGCTCCGAAGTCAACCGCCACGAATGGCGGATGTTCGTCGACTCGCTCGACCTGCAGGAGAATTGGCCGGGCATCCAGGGCATGGGCTTCGCCGTTCCCGTCGACCCCGAGCACGTGGGCGCGCACGAGGCCGAGATCCGGGCCGAAGGGTTCGGGGACTACCGCATCAGTCCGGTGGAACCCGTTCGCGACGAGTACACCGCCATTGTGTATCTCGAGCCTTTCGACTGGCGCAACCAGCGGGCTTTCGGGTACGACATGTGGAGCAACGACGTTCGGCGGGAGGCCATGACCCGCGCTCGCGACAACGGCGAACCGGCCTCGTCGGGGCTGATCACCCTCGTCCAGGAAACCGATGAGGACGTGCAACGAGGTTTCCTCACCTACCTGCCCGTCTACCGCAGCGGTGTCACGCCGCCCACCGTCGAGCAGCGGCGGGCCGAGTTCGTCGGCTGGGTCTACGCGCCGTTTCGTATGGGCGACCTCATGTTCGAGGTCGTCGGAGCCCGGAGCGACCTCAACTTCGAGGTTTATGACAATGCCGTGCCCACCGTCGACAATCTCCTGTACGACACCGACGACGTAGTGACCGTCGATGGGGGTGATCATTCCGATCTCCATAGTGAGACCCGGGTCACCCACGCCGGTCACGACTGGCTGATCGTGTACACGGCAACCGATGAACTGATGGCCGAGCTCGACGAGAATCAACCAACCCTGATCGCCGTGATCAGCATTCTGATCGACCTGCTGTTGTTCTTCGCGATCCGCACCCTGACATCGCTGGAGAGGAGAGCGTCGGAGATCGCCGAGGGTATGACGGAGGATCTGACGGCGGCCAAGACCACGCTGGAACGGCGGTCGATCGAGTTGGAGCACTACGCCCGGGAGTTGGAGCGATCCAACAACGAGCTGGCCCAGTTCGCCCACGTCGCCGCCCACGATCTCCAGGAGCCATTGCGAACGATCGGCAACTACTCCCAGCTCGTGGTGGGTCGATACGGCGACCAGCTCGACGACGACGGCAAACGTTGGCTGCAGTTCATGTCCGAGGGTGCCCAACGGATGAGCAACCTCATTCGATCACTCCTCCAATACTCGTCGGTCGAGGGCGACCAGAGGCCGTTCCGCCCCGTCGATCTCGACGAGGTGGTGGACAAGGCACTACGGGAGCTGACCGCTGTCGTGGACGAAACCGGTGCGCGGATCCAGCGGAGCCCGCTGCCCATGGTGATGGGCGACGAGACCCAGCTTGTCCGCCTCATGCAGAACCTCATCGCCAACGCCGTCAAATACCGGTCCGACGAGCCGCCGCTCGTGACGATCTCCGCCACCAAGGACGGCGACAAATGGCGAATCGCCGTCAACGACAACGGTGTCGGGATCAAGGCCGAGTACCACCAGCGCATCTTCGAGTTGTTCCGCAGGGTCGGCAAGCCGTCCGAGCAGGCCGGAACCGGACTGGGTCTCGCCATCTGTCGCCGAATCGTCGAGCGACACAACGGTTCGATCGGCGTCGAGTCAACCCCGGGTGAGGGCAGCACCTTTCTC
>JAOUGG010000848.1 GCA_029857855.1 Acidimicrobiia bacterium
GGCCGAGGCGACCACGGTGAACGGTGGTGGCCCCGCCGCTTCCGCCGGGGATCCGCTCTCGCCCCCGTCGGCGGAGGTGTCGAACCCCTCGATCGACAGCTCGGCCGCTCCGGCCGGTGACGTCGATGTGGCCGACGCGTCGGCGCCGATCAACGTCGGTCGGGCCCCTGTGGCACAACCGGCGAGGACCACCGCCAGGAACACCACAGCCAGCCTTTCGGCGGCGCGTGTCACCGACGATGGTCCTCGGACGTCGACTGGATTCCGATTGGGATCAGCCGGTGTAGACCGGGCTGGCCGGAGTCGGAGGCGTCGGCTCGGTCTCGGGAAGCGCGTCGCAGGTCACGGTCAGGCTGGAGCCGAGGCTGGTGGCTCCGTCGGCGCCGAGGACGACTGCGGCCGAGATGGTGTCACCGAGGGTGATCGTGCCACCCTGGGTGGTCACCGCGTCGGCGACATCCTCGATGTCGGCGATCGACACCGACGAATCGCCGCTGCTCACCACGAGGGTGTTTCCGGGATGAACCGAGTCCTGATTGGTGACGGTGGCCACCACGTTGCAGGAACGGCCGACGAGATCGCCGGCCACGTCAGCGGAACCCATCGCCACACTCGACCCCACGTCACCGGAGACGTAGACCTCCTGGATCGGAATCTCGATCATCGTTTCCGTGTCCTCGGCCAGCGCCGCCGACCCGAACATCGAACAAAACACTGCCACCGCACCTAGTACGGCCATCTGCCGAACGCGCATCCCATACCTCTTCATCTTCATCATCGACGGTTGTCATCGAGCCCCCGAACCAGCCTTCAGGCACCAGTCGCCCCACCGGTGCTTGTTGCTGCTTGGAGGTGAACGTACGGGCAGGTTAGCACCACGTCGCCCGATAGGAGCCGATGGCGGCGTGACGATTTCAAGACCATCGCGCCGTGGGGGCGGCCTATTGCGGCATGTTTCGGCCCAAAGAACCGGGGACAGGTGATGAGAACGGCCCAGACCTGCCCCGCCGACCCAAAAGCACGTCGCAGCGGCAATAGGATGGAAGATTGCGAGGCAGGAGGAAAATTTGGCGGAGGGCCTGTTCGGCGGGCGAATAGCTTTAGGCGAGGAAATCGGTCGCGGAGCTATGGGTGTCGTCTACAAGGCTGTCCTGGACGGGTCCGACGTGGCCGTCAAAGTCCTGCATCCCCACCTTACGTCAGATCTCGCCGTCGTTGGGCGATTCGTCCGGGAACACCAGGCCCTCAGCCGAATCGACCATCCCAATGTCGTCCAGGTGATCGAACTCGTCGTCGACGATCCTCGGCTCGGCATCATCATGGAGTACCTCAATTATCCCGACCTGGGTCGGGTGATCGCCTCCGGCATCGACACCCGCCGGGCGGTCCACCTGGCGGCCGGAATCGCCTCCGGGGTGGCGGCGATCCACGACGCCCAGGTCGCCCACCGCGACATGAAGCCCGCCAATGTCATCGTCGCCGAGGTCGTGGCCGATGACGGCACGGTGCGGGAGGTTCCCAAGATCGCCGACTTCGGGGTGTCTCGCCTGATCGGCCAGTCGATCGTCAGCTCCTCGACAACCACGCTTGGCACACCGCTCTACATGTCGCCCGAGGCGACAGGCGGGTCGACGCCGATCGGTCGCCCGTCCGACGTGTACTCGCTGGGCGTGATGCTGTTCGAGATGCTGACGGGTCACCCGCCGTACCAGGCCGAGGAACCGATCGCCATCGCGGTCGCTCACGTGAAGAGCCCGGTGCCGGTTCTCGGCGGCGTTCCCGACCAACTTTCGGAGCTGCTTCAGGCAATGCTGGCGAAGGAGGCAGCCGATCGGCCCGATGCCGCCACCGTTGCGGCCACCCTCGACCTGCTGGCCCCGATGATCCCGCCCGACCTGGAGCCGACCGTGCTCAACGAACCGGTACTCGATCTGCGGGATCTCACCGAAGTCCCAGCGCAGAGTGCGTCGAGCGACGGGTTCCGCGGCGACGAGACCATCGCCGGATACGGTGGCCCGCCCGGGCCCCGATCATCGGCGACAGTGCTGGTTGCCGACTCGAACCGGGGATCGCCGGCCCTGCTCGATGACTACGGGCTCGGCGTCAACGACCTCGACGACCGAAGCCGATCCTCCGATGATTTCGCATCGTTCGGCTACCCGGCCGGCAACGGCGATGGCAGCACCGGGCGGGAGGGCCGTTCGATCCTCGGCTACGGTCCACCGGAGCGGCCGGCCAACGGCGACCGATCCGGCACCGGAGGCCTCGCGTGGACCAGCGACGACACCTCCTATCCACCGGGTCCCAATCGGCGGGATCTGGCACCCACCACCGCTTCGTCGGTTCGGCGGAGCTGGCTTCCGTTCGC
>JAOUGG010000849.1 GCA_029857855.1 Acidimicrobiia bacterium
GAAACGGCGTGGAACGCGATCGGATCACAACCGGTGCCGCCGTCACCGCTTCACCCCCGCCGCCGTTCGCCTCGCGTCATGCGGCTCGCGGTTCGGTGGCCAGGCGAATCAGCTCGTCGACGGCGTCATCACCCCACGGCTCGAAGATCGCTCCAAAACGTTCCTTCAAACCCCGGCGCAGCATCGTCCGCGCCGCGGGCGACAACCCGACGGCGGCTCCGTGGATCGCCTCGGCCAGGGTCAGATACAAGGCCGCGTCGTCGTTAATGGCGACGACGTTCGCAGCCCGAGGGGCACTGCGTGGTGGTGACGAGACCTTTCTCGACATGCTCCCAGTATGAGCCTCGGCAGTGACATTTTCGTGGATCCCACCCTGGTTGGCGACGCCGATCGAACCTACACTTGCCGAATCCGTCGCCCGGAGATCCGCGGATCCGACACCAACGGGGCCCCAAACATGTTGAACCAGCCCATTCGCCAGCTCGGCGAACTTCTCGCGACCGGCGGCACGACCTCACGGGCGTTGATCGAGGCCGCACTGGCGGCGATCGAGGACCCGGCTGGGGAGGGAAGTATGTCGTTCATCGCCGTCGCCGCCGATCGGGCCCGAGCCGAAGCCGACGCCTGGGATTCACTCCGGGCGGCCAAGGGGTGGGCGGCGACGTTCGGCGGGATTCCCATCGCCGTCAAGGACCTGGCCGACGTCGCCGGCGAGGTGACGACCGCCGGGTCAACCGCACTGGCGGCCGCCGCTCCGGCATCGGCCGACGCGGCGGCGGTCGCCCGCCTACGGGCTGCGGGGTTCGTCGTCGTCGGTCGCACGAACATGACCGAGTTCGCCTTCTCCGGTCTCGGCCTGAATCCCCACTACGGGACACCGGCCAGTCCGTGGGACCGTTCAACCCGGCGGATCCCCGGAGGTTCCTCGTCGGGCTCCGCCGTTGCCGTGGCCGACGGGATGGCCCCCGCGGCCCTCGGCACCGACACCGGAGGTTCGTGCCGCATCCCGGCGGCGTTCTGCAACATCGTCGGCTACAAACCGACGGCCCGGCGTGTTCCACTCGACGGGATCGTGCCCCTGTCTCCGTCCCTGGACTCGGTCGGTCCCCTGGCCAACACGGTCGACTGTGCAGCGATCGTCGATGCGATTCTCGCCGGCGACACCGTCCCGAGCGCGCCGGCGGATCGGCCGGACGGCGGCCTCACGCCGTCGACCCTCCGAATCGGCGTGTTGCGCGATTTCGTGCTGGACGACCTCGACGAAACCGTTGCCGCACGCTTCGACGCCGCGATTTCGGCGCTGTCGAAGGCCGGCGTTTCGGTGGTTGAGGTCGCGTTCCCGGAGTTGAACGAACTGGGGCACATCAACCGCGATGGGGGACTGGCTCCGGCCGAGGCCCTGGAGTGGCATCGGCGTCTGATCGCCGAGCGCGGCGACCGGTACGACCAACGGGTCAGGCGGAGGATCGAAGGTGGCAGCGGGGCTTCGGCGGTGTATTACATCGAGGTGATGAACCATCGTCGCCGCCTCGTCGACCGGTTCACCGAGGTGGCCGAAGGTTTCGACGCGCTGGTGGCCCCGACGGTGGCGATCCCGCCGCCACCGATCGACAGTTTCCCGCCCGATGGCGATCCCTCCGATCCCGACGACCGCTACTACAGCGCCACCAATCTGAAGGCGCTCCGCAACACGTCGGTCGGCAACTTCCTCGATGCGTGCGCGATCAGCCTGCCGTTGTGCCCGCCAGAGGAGCGAGCCACGACGCCCGCCGTCGGCGTGATGCTGATGGGTCCGGCGATGTCGGACCGTCGACTCTTGCGAACGGCGGGCGCGGTCGAGAAAGTACTTCTCGAGGTCGGCTGAGACACCGAACGGCTCGGCGGTGACGGAGCCACCACCGCGAGAGCGGGCAACGGTTACTGGAGGGTGCCGATGTCGCCATCGGAGATGGCGAGAGCGTTCCACGCCGGTGTCAGCGCCGTCTCGACCTCGTCCGCTCCGCCGTTCGAGCCCGGTTCCGCCTCGAGATCGAAGACGGCGTTCACCGTGTCGACATCAGCACCAAGGTCGGCCAAGAGCGGTTCGATCACCCGGAAGAAGGCCAGACCCTCGATGCGGTGTTCGGCCGCTTCATCGATGTCGCCGTTCTCGACGTCGTCGCCGACGAGAGTGGCGTAGCGAAGGGTGGCCTGGCTGTAGGTGATGACGACGCCTCGCACGATCTCGTCGACCGCATCGGACGCGGCCTGCGTATCGCCGGTGATCAGGGCGTCCCTACCCACGTTCATCGCCTCGACGATGGCCTCGTTGACCTCGGCGATGCCGTCGTCGGACAAGGTGGCGAAGTCGCCGGCTCGACCGTTGG
>JAOUGG010000096.1 GCA_029857855.1 Acidimicrobiia bacterium
CATCTCCTCTCGGTAGGCGGCGCCCGAAGGTAGGACGTCGACGGCCCCGATGGACGTGTGGATGTGGCCTGGGCAAGAAACGTGGGTGACGGGAACTCCGGCCGCTGCCAGGGCCTCGGCGTAGGCGTCGCCCTCGTCGCGCAGCGGATCGAATTCGCAGGTGACGATCACCGCCGGCGGCAGCCCCGACAGATCGTCGGCCTGTAGCGGCGCAACCCGTGGGTTGGATCGATGCTCGGGATCGACGTAGTGATCCCAGAACCAGTGCATCATGCTGGCCGTGAGGAAGTACCCGTGGGCGTTGTCGGTGTAGGACGCCCGCTCGAAGTCGCTGTCGGTCACCGGGGTCAGCAGCATCTGGCCCCGCAGCTCGGGACCGCCGGCGTCGCGGGCCTGCTGCGTCATCACCGCGGCGAGGTTGCCGCCGGCGCTCCAACCGGCCACCGCCAGCTGGTCGGGCAGGCCGCCCAGCGATTCGGCGTTCTCCGAAACCCACTGGAGCGCGGCCCAGCCGTCATCGACTGCGGCCGGGAACCGGTGTTCGGGGGCGTGCCGGTAGTCGACCGACACGATGATCGAGTCGGTGCGCACGCACAGATCCCGGCAGAGCGGGTCGTCGGAGACCGCGTCGCCCAGCACCCAACCGCCGCCGTGATAGTAGACGATGATCGGGTGGGGGCCCTCCGTCGCCGGCCGGTAGAGGCGATACGCCAGCTCGTGCCCTTCGGCCGCCGGATAGGTGCCGTCGACCATCTCCCCCACCTCGGGCCCCGGTGCCCGCTGTTTGTTGAACTCGTCGAGGAACGCCCGGGCGTCGTCAACCGGCATGGAGTCGATGGTCGGCAGTTCGGCGATCGCTTCCAGCAGCAACGTCACGTCGGGTTGGACCCGGCAGATCACGCCGTCGTTGACGGTCGAGCCGTCGGGGCCTCGCATCGTGAAGCCGAGGTAGTTGCGCTCGACCACCTCGTCGCAGATCCGCCGGTAGCGGTTGACCCCGCCGATGTAGGGCAGGAACACCTTCGGCTTGCCCTCGACGTTTGCGCCCATGTACCAGGAGTTGGCCTGGGGGAAAAGGGTTATGTCGCCGAAGTCGTGGGTGTGGTGGACCCAGCCGGCCTCGGCGGTCGGGGTCGGCTCGATCGTGTCGTAGCCGGCCTCGTGCATGGCCGCGATGGCGTCGGTGACCCACTCGACGTGCTGCTCGATCGAGACCGCCATGTTCGACAGCACCGACGGGCTGTGTGGACCGGTGATCATGAAAAGGTTCGGGTAGCCGACGGTGGTGAGGCCCAGATAGGTGAGCGGGCCGTCGGCCCACCGATCGGCGAGCGCTCGGCCGTCCTTGCCTCGGATGTCGACTGCGACGATGGCGCCCGTCATGGCGTCGAAGCCGGTGGCGTAGACGATGGCGTCGAAGTCCCGGGTTCCGGACTCGGTGTTGTCGACGCCGGTCTCGGTGATCGTCTCGATCGGGTCGACTCGTAGGTCGACCAGTTCGACGTGAGGCCGATTGAACGTGTCGTAGTAGTCGGTGTCGAGGCAGAGCCGCTTGGTGAGGATCGGATAGCTGTCGGGACAGAGCGTGTCAGCGGTGGCCGGATCGTCGACGATCAATCGGATCTTGTTGCGGACGAATTCGGCCAGGGTCTCGTTGGACACGGGGTTGGCGGACAGGTCGGCGAAGGCGCCGTACATCCCGGCCAGGGTTCCCGACTCCCATCCGGCCTCGTAGCGTTCCTGCCGTTCCTCCTCCGAGACATCCATCGCCCCTTCGACCACCACGTCGCGCGGCACACCAAGCGACGACCAGCGGGCGTCCTCCCGGTAGGCCACAGGGTCGGCTTCGTAGCGCTCGATCTTGGCTTCGGTCACCGGACCGTTGTGGGCGGGGATCGTGAAGTTGGGTGTGCGTTGGTAGACGGTGACGGAGTCGGCCTGGGCGGCCACGTGCGGGATCGTCTGGATGCCCGATGATCCCGTGCCGATGACCGCCACCCTCTTGCCGGTGAAGTCCACCCCCTCGTGGGGCCAGCGGCTGGTGAAATAGACCTCGCCCTCGAACCGGTCGGCGCCCTCGATCTCTGGCTCCTTCGGTGCGAACAGGCATCCGGTTGCCATGATGTGGTACCGGCAGCGGAACTGCTCGCCGGTCTCGGTGTGCACGGTCCAGAAGCGGGCGTCGTCGTCCCATTCGGCATGATCGACGCGGGTTTCGAACTTGATGTCTCTCCGCAGGTCGTGCTTGTCGGCCACGTGCTGCAGGTAGGCGAGAATCTCAGGTTGGGTGGCGTACTTCTCGCTCCACGTCCACTCCGTTTCCAGCTCGGGATCGAAGCTGTAGGAGTAGTCGATGCTCTCGATGTCGCATCGGGCGCCGGGGTACCGATTCCAGTACCAGGTGCCGCCGACGTCGGCCGCGGCCTCCAAGCCGATGGCGTGTAGGCCCATCTGACGGAATCGGTGGAGCAGGTACAAGCCTGCCATTCCCGCTCCGACGACGACGGCATCGGCATCGAGATCGGCATCGAGATCGGCATCGAGATCGAGTCCGGCGCTTGGCGCTCCCCCGTTTGAAGTGGTCGCTGATTCGGACATGACTGGGCCCCCTTGTTCGGCCACGGCGGTTTGACCAGGCGACCGATAGTGGGCCGCCACGGTCTCGGTCTTCAATCCAATCGCTCAAGCGCCCGAAGATCAATTCGACGCCGGCATCGGCTTCGCACTACCGGCGCGGGCGTTATTCCCTTTGGATCGGCCTGGGCGGTGGTAGCTCGGCCTCGGTCGCCCGCCGGGTGGCCCAAACGGTGCAACCACCTGCCGAGCGTTTCCGGTGGAGCGTGTGGCTTGCGTCGTGAACCCGCCGGTGGCACGGCCCACACAGGAGCGCCAGGTTGTGAAGATCAGTTCGCCCTTTGGCAGGCGCATGCCAGGGAATCACATGATGCGCCTGGCACTGCTGGAAACCGGCACCGCACATCACACAGCCCCGATCACGGACCACGAGCGCCAGGAACTGTGCTGCCGAGGCGTGGCGTCGAAGCCGACCCAGCCAGAGCGGACGTCCGTCGACTCCCTCGAACAGCAGCGACAGATCACCGGCCGCGACATACTCGGCCATCAACTCGTCGCTGATCGGACCGCAGCCGACCTGACGGGCGGCCCCACGATCTCGGCCACGGTGGAGATCGCCGATTCCGACGGTGACGACCACCGACGGTCGACCGCCACCAGGCCCACCGGCCCCACTCCGCCCACCTCTACCGACACCACTGCCGCCGGATCCCGTGAGCAAAGCGACCGCAGCGTCGAACCGCCGATGCGGGAGCGGGACATGGTCGATGACCGAACGGTCGCGGCCGCCGGCATCACGATAGGCGGCATCGGCCTGCGCAGTGACGAGCGCCCAGATCCGATCGATCAACGCATCCGGACCTTCGATCCCGAGCCCGGCCAGAGCCGGATCCGACCCGGTGGCCGGAACCGTGTAGCGGCGGACACGGCGGACCCGCATCTGTGCCTCATATCGAGCGTTGGCATCGGCGGCCGAGGTTCGCTCCGTCACGTACTCCTCGACGACCCGGGTCGCCTGGTCGGGAGCGAGTCCACCGACCAGGTCAAGCAGGTCGGCCGGGATCTCCCCCGTCGATTCGTCGGCGGCCTTGGACACGGCGTCGATTCCGTCGCCGCTCACCCCGCCTCCGACAGCCTGCTCCGCCAGCCGGGGATTGGAGGCCAGCGCCGCTGCCCGGCGGGCATCTCGATTCACCGATCGACCGGACCGGCCCCAGCCGGCCCCACCCGCCGAAAGATGGGCTCGAGCCCGCCGACGATCCGAGCGGGCGTCGCCACTGGACCCGGCCAGCCGGGCGACTGCCACGAGGCGAACCGCCTCCAACTGTTGCTCCCACCTGGCGGCCAGCGCGACCAACCGACGGTCTCCCTCAGCCGCCAGATCGCTGACCAGCGCTTCGAACCGGGCCGTCAGATCAGCGACGGCATCAACCGCACCGCCAACACCATCAACGCCAACACCATCAACGCCAACAACGCCAGCACTGCCAACGCCATCCACATCGATTTCACCGCCTGCACCGCCGCCCGGTGCACCCAACACCTTCACACGATCAACACTAAACAACCCCTGTGACACTGAAGGCCGGAGAAGCGCTGTCGAATCGAAAATCTTCGATTATCAGCGCTGAAATGACGAGTGCCCAGGGTTGATCCAACCGGGCGAGCCGCCGCTTACTGCAGCACCGTGACCGGGTTGCGGGCGAACGACACCGATCGGATCGTCTCGGCCGGAACCTGGATCGGGGTCTCGTTGTTGTTGAGGTCGATGACCGTGACCGTGCTGCCGTCGGCCGAATCCTTGAGAAAGGCGATGCGCTGGCCGTCGAACGTGAGCGAGGTGATGCGGTCGAGTCCCTCACCGATGCGGCGGGGCGTCAGGGCCTGGCCGCCGGTCAGCTCCCAGACCTGCAGCTCGGTGGCCTCCTCGCTGCCGTCGGCCCGGTACTCCACGATGGTGAACGCCACCGCCGCCCCGTCGGGGCTCAGCGCCACCGCCCCGTAGGACGGCCGCCCGGGAAACGTGCAGTCGGGCACAACGGGCGGCGCCAGTCCCAGGTCGGCGCCGGTGCGGTTGTAGAAGCGGATGGTGCCGCAGTTGTCGTCGCTGGTGGCAATGACCTGGAGGTCGGCCTGGGCGGAGAAGCTGACGACGGTCTCCCCCTCGGCCAACCGAAGGTGGGGTTGACGGGAACGGCTGGCCGCCTCCTGTTCGGAGACGAGCTGGACCCAGTCGATCACGTTGTCGCCGACGAGGAGGAAGGCCCGGGGCGAGCCACTCCAGAAGCCGACGTCGAGGAGCTGGGCGCCGGCGTCGTCGATCGTCTCCGGTTCGCCCTGGCCCTGGAGATAGATGACGGGACCGTCGACCTGTCCGACCACGAGACCGCCGACGAGATCATCGGCCATCCGAGCCACCGTCAGATCGGCGATGACGCCAGGGATTTCGCTGGCCAGGGTGCCCGCGGTACGCATCGACTGCGGTTCGGCGGCGATGAGGATTTGGGGAACGTACCCGTCGACGGAGGGCACGAAGTCCTCGATTTCATCGGTGGCGGACGATGAGTCGTCGACGACGGCGGAGGCCGACTCGGCCTCGCCGATCACGAGCGTCGATTCCGGCGACGGCGAGTAGGCTTCGGGCCGCTCCAGCTCCGTGCAGCCGACAGACACCAGCAGCATCGCCACCACCCCGGCCAGCACAGCCGTCGCCCGGCCCGCGGCTGACGACCGCAACGGCGGCGGCGGCGGCGACTGACGGGGACGACCAAACATCGGTCTCCATGGTGGCACCCGGTGAGGCGAGCCGGGCGTCGTCGCACGATATTTCTGCGGTGCTGCCGACGGCCTGCCGAAAAAGTGCTCCGAACCATCTCCACCCCGCTAGCCTTTTCTACGCCCCTGTGGCGCAGTCTGGTTAGCGCAGTGGACTTTTAATCCATTGGTCGTGGGTTCGAATCCCACCGGGGGTACAAGCTTCTCACCTGGGGAAACTCAGGTTCAGGGTGCCGGTCATGGTCTTGCTGTCACAAGCTCGGCGTCCGATCGGTCGCCGCCGGAACCGGTAGGGGCTTTCTCCGTCAGCCCTGGCGGTCGAGGCGTCGCTGCTCTCTGACTCGGCTCAGGCCGGCCACGGTCATGACGACGCCGATCAGCAGGAGGATGCCACCACCGATATTGGGGTCGTTGGGAACGTCGCTGGTGTTGGCCAAGATGATCGAGCTGAGGATAGCGCCGGCGACGAGCAGCGGTCCGAGCACAATTGGCCAGTAGGTCTTGATCCATTGGGACATGGACCGAGCATGCGCCTCAGGCGACCGGGATGGAACCGGGGTTTTCCCCCAGTGTTCGCTGGGGGTACCACGCCCAATCGTTCAAGCGGGGCGTGCACGCCAACTTTCTCAGAGCGTTTCGCGTCGTGCCCGGTTGTGTCGTGGCTCGGCGGTGTTTTTCATGTCCGTGATCTGCCGTATCAGATCGTCGCGAACCTCGGCGATCGCGGCTTCGAAGTCGTCACGATCCGACGTCGCGATCGTCCGGTGGCGCTCGCCCTCGATCGACGCCTCGAGCGTCGTCCGCTGGCCGGCCTGGCCCCGTTCTTTGACGCTGAGTTGCAGCCTCACGGAACCGATGGGGAACGAGCGAAGCCGATCATCGAGCCTACCCAACAAGGCGACCACGTCATCAAACTCCTCGGGGGCGACACCGTTGATCAGTTCAAGGGCGTCGGCCACAGACGATGTCATCATCACAATCTCCAAAGATCACATTGCGTGAGACCATGATGTCGCTCCGGCGGCCGGCGTCGTAGAGGCGGAGGTCCCAGCGGTCGGATGGGGCACGGCTGCTCCCGGCCGCTGTGCGCTGGCGACTCAGCGCACTCCGGACGGCTCGTTCCCCTTGGTGTGCGCCTTCTCATCAAGCACGGTCCTGTACAGGCTGAGGTACTTCTCCACCATTGTCTTGGCGCTGAAACGTTCGATGATCGAGGCCCGAATCTCGTGCCGGTCGAGCGTATGAACGAGTTTGAGCGCCTCGAGGGCTCCGTCAGAGTTCGCGACGACAAACCCGGTGGTGGCGTGGTCGATGAGTTCAGTCATCGACCCGCGGTCGTAGGCAACGACCGGGGTACCGCAGGCCATGGCTTCGACGACGCTATAGCCGAAGGGTTCATCGAAGTCGATGAGGTGAAGGAGGGCGTGGGCGCTCCCGAGCACCCGTGCACGGTCGGTGGCATCGACGGGGCCGAGGAAGCGGACCGATTCGCCGTCGATGTGGGGAGCGACCTGGTCGGCGAAGTACTGCTCATCCTGGATGATGCCAGCGATGGTCAGGGGTCGGTTCGCTTGACGGGCCACCGATATTGCCTCTGCGGTGCCTTTGTCGGGATGGATCCTGCCGAAAAAGAGCAGGTGATCACCCGGGTCTGGATGTACGCCGAAGGCGTCGACGTCGATGCCATGGTGGATGGTGGCCCCATAGTGGAGGCGAGGGTGACGGTCGGAGTCGCTGATGGCAACGTAGGTGGTGGTTGCGTCGTATCGCTCGTAGACGGGCACGATCCGGTCCGACGAGAATCCGTGGATCGTTGTGACGACAGGTGTGTCGACGAGGCGACTGTAGGTCAGCGGCAAGAAGTCGAAGCCGTTGTGAATGATGTCGAATTCGTCGGCACGTTCGAACAAATCGGCGATGTGGACACACTCGGCGACCTTGGGATCGATCTCGCTGTTCTCGGACCATCCGGTTGGCGTCGTCGATCGGAGGCGTGCGCTGGTTTGCGAGTCCGCCGTGGCGAAAAGGGTCACGTCCTGGCCCAAGGCGACGAGGCCCTCGGTGAGCGTCGATGCAAAGAGCTCCCACGGACCGTAGTGGCGTGGTGGTGTCCGCCACGCAATCGGCGAGAGCACGGCGATGCGAAGGCCCGCCGGGTCGGCGGGTGCGAGTGGCTTGTTGATGAGGCCGACGGTAGCGACGCACGTGAGCAACCGTGCACCGCTAGGGTGGAGTCAACTCTTGGAAGAGTGCGCCATGCTTGGGCTGGACGGCCGTAGAGGTTTGTCGCCCGACGCAGGCCCGACGCCTTGACCGAGCCGACGTTGGAGCTCTGTCATGTCTACT
>JAOUGG010000097.1 GCA_029857855.1 Acidimicrobiia bacterium
ACCCCACCCGAACGCTGGGCCAGGGCCATGTACCGCGACCGGGCGCTGGTGGCCGGCTTCGTCGTGTCGACACTGATCGGCAGCGTGGTGCTCGGCGGGTTCACCGGTGGTTCGACCGGCTTGGTCGCCGGTCTCGGCGTCGGGTTGTGGACCTGGGTCAAGTTGTTCGCCGTGCCGTTCCTGCTGTTCTGCCAGTCGATCGGGTGGGTCGTCTACGTCCACCACATCGCCCCGGAGATCCGCTGGTGGCCACGGCGGGAATGGAATCGCTTCCGCGGCCAGGTCGAGGGCACAACGGTGCTGTGGGGACCGCCGGGCTGGGAGCTGTTCTTTCACTGGATCATGGTGCACCTACCGCATCACGTCGACATGCGCATTCCCTGCTACCGGCTGCCGGAGGCGGCTCGGGCCATTCAGCAGGCCTTTCCCGATGACGTCGATGAACGCCGCATCTCTGTCCGTGACTACCTGCGGGCCACCCGGGAGTGCAAGCTGCACGATTTCGAGCGCGGCACGTGGAGCCGTTATCCGGCGGCCTGACCACGCCGATTCGGTTTGCGCCTGCGGGTGACGGCCCGGTGATCAGTTGCGTTCGATCAAAGGTCCCACGTAGTGGGCGGACGGCCGCATTATCTTGTTATCCGCCGCCTGCTCGAGGATGTGGGCGGCCCAGCCGACCACCCGGCTCACCACGAACGTCGCCGTGAACATCTCCTGGGGCAGGCCGGCCAGGTGGAGGACGATCGCGGCGTAGTACTCGACGTTGGTCACGAACCGCCGTCCCGAGCGCCGCTCCGCCAGGACCGACAGCAGCTGCTGTTCGATCTCAACCGCCCGCTCGACCAGCTCCCGGGCCGCCGGATCGGTGAACGACCCGGCGGTCCGACGCAGCGTTTCGGACCGGGGGTCGTGGTGACGGTAGACGGCATGGCCGAAGCCCATGAGCTTGCCGCCGGCATCCAGCCGCTCCCGGGCCCAGTCCTGGGCTCGCTCCGGGTCGCCGATGGCGTTGATCATGTCGAGCACCCGGCTCGGTGCGCCGCCGTGCAG
This sequence comes from Acidimicrobiia bacterium, assembly GCA_029857855.1. Lineage (GTDB taxonomy): Bacteria > Actinomycetota > Acidimicrobiia > Acidimicrobiales > SZUA-35 > JAHELU01. Next base: position 1,051 of record JAOUGG010000097.1, read on the forward strand.
GGGACCCGACAGGGCGCCGATGGCGCCCCCCAGGGCAGCCGGCACCGAGGCACCGGTCGAGGTGATCACCCGGGCGGTGAACGTCGATGCGTTGAAACCGTGTTCCGCGGTGAGGTTCAGGTAGGTCTCGACCGCCCGCACCGCTTGGGGCGTCGGCTCGGTGCCGGTGGCCATGTGCAGGTAGTCGGCGGTATGGGTCCGATCGGGGTCGCCGGCAATCGGCTCCAGCCCGTTGAGCAGCCGGGCCGTCCCCGCCAGCAGTGCCGGTGTGATGGCGATGGCGGTGAGGGCGGCCGTCCGGCGGCCGTCGGGATCGAGGTCGACGGTCGGGGTCGTGTCGACGGCGGCCCACAGTCCCGCCACCAGCGGCCCCAATGGCATCGGGTCGCGACCGAAGCCGTCGGCCACCGCCCGAACAAGGGACGGCTCGACGGCCGCCCGCTGTTCACCCAGAAACGGCCTGACATCATCCACCGCGAGTAGCAGCTCCACGACGCGCTCGAAGGAGCTGCGAGGCGCCAGGTCGGCTGCGTTGTGGCCCCGGTAGTGGTAGAAGCCTTCGTCGCCCTGGACCGATCCGATCGCCGTGTCGGCGACGACGAGTCCTTTCAGACCCTCCGGGGCTCGTGGCGGCGCAGCGGTGGGAAGCGTGGGATCGGTGGCCAGCAGGGAGTTGGTTGGGCTCATGGATCGACTGTGCCCGGTACCGTCGAAGCGCAGCAAGATTGATATCGTCAACATTGATCAATGTCAACGGATCACGAGTGACGAGGCTTGGCAACCATGACCGCAGCAGGCGACGCCTCCCGAACCGACATCGACGGAGCCGGTGGCTGGCTGACGGCGGCCCAGGTGGCCGAGGTGCTGGGCGTCAAACGGGAGACCGTGTACGCCTATGTGAGCCGGGGCATCCTGCATCGGCGTCTGGCTCTCGACGGCCGCACCAGCCTGTTCGACCGGCAACAGGTCGAGGACCTTCGACGTGGTGGCCGCAGCCCGTCGACCGGTGAGCTGCGCACGGTGCTGGCCACCGCGATCACCCGGGTCGCCGAGGGGTCGTTGGTCGTTCGGGGCCGCGACCTGGTGCAACTGGTCGACTCGGGGTCGGGCTTCGAGGCCGTTGCCGATCTGATCTGGCAGGCCGACAACACCGAACTCTGGCGGGCATCGATCGACGGTGAGCTGCCGGAGGCGTTCACGGTCACTGGGATGATGTCGGTCCTCGACCGGTTTCGCATCGCCGTGGCCATCGCCGCCGCGGCCGATCCGCTGCGGCATGACCTGAGTGCGGCCGTTGTACGCCGCACTGCGCCACGGCTCGTTCGGGCGATGGTCGACTCCCTGCCGTTGGTCGACGGCGCAGATGCCGAGCCGTCCGGCCCCTCGGCGGGTGAAACGGCCATGGTCGTGGCCCGCCGGTTGTGGCCCCGGCTGACCGCGCAGCGACCTGATCGGGACCGACTTCGTGCGCTTGACATCGCGCTGGCCCTGCTGGCCGATCACGGACTCGCCACCTCGACATTCGCAGTGCGGGTCGCAGCCTCGGTGAGGGCCGATCCCTACGCCGCGGTCGGTGCCGGACTCGGCGCGCTCGACGGTCCGCTGCACGGGGCGGCGTCCGGCGAGGTCCACCGATCGCTCGCCATCGTTGCGGCAGGCGGCGATGCGGCGGCGGATCTGGCGGGTCGTGGACCGTCGCCGGCGTCGATTCCCGGCTTCGGCCACACGATCTACCGGTCACAGGACCCCCGCTTCGCCGCGCTCTGTGCCGCTGTAGAGCGAGCATGGCCAGGCGACGTACGCCTGCGCGTCCTCGATCAGTACCGGCGTTCGATCGGCACCCGAACCGAGTCGGCGCCGAACGTCGATCTGGCCCTCGGCTTCCTGACCTGGATGGCCGAGATGGATCCTGGAGCGGGCGAGGCGATCTTCGCCGTATCACGGTGCGCCGGTTGGGTGGGTCACGCCATGGAGGAATACGAGGAACGGCCGCTGCGGCTTCGGCCCCGCGGCCACTATGTTGGACCTCTGCCGATCGACGAACGGACTCGGGCCTGAGCGAGGCCGTGTCCAGCCCGGACGATTGGCCCCGGTGCGGTCCGACATGACAGTCTGGCCCCGGTCAGCGATCCAGTGAGGTGTCGATGCTGTCGTTTGAGCTCAGTTCCGAACTCGAAGCACTACGGGCCAGGGCCCGGGTCGTGGCCGCCGCCGGCGTGGCCGAACACGGGCGCCACAACGACAGCTGGATCAACGGCTACTCGAAGGAGTTCGCCCGTACGATGGCCGAGGAAGGCTGGATCGGCATGGGCTGGCCCGCCGAACACGGTGGCCGGGGGCGGCCACCGATCGAGCGGGTCATCGTGGCCGAGGAGATGATCAGCGCCGGCGCACCGATCGCGTCGATGTGGTTCGCCGATCGCCAGTTCGGGCCCACCATCATCGCCTACGGCACCGACGACCAGAAGGCGCAGTACCTACCGCAGATGCTGAGCGGCGAAACGACGTGGTGCATCGGGATGAGTGAACCCGACGCCGGATCCGACCTGGCCTCGCTCAAGACCTCGGCGAGGCGCGACGGCGACCACTGGATCATCAACGGCCAGAAGATCTGGACCTCCTTCGGCGATCAGGCCGATTACTGCTACCTCATCTGTCGCACGTCGTCCGAGGGTCCGCCGCATCGGGGGATCTCGGAGATCATCGTGCCGATGGACCTCGACGGCATCGAGGTCCGCCCCATCACCGACATGACCACCAACCGGCACTTCTGTGAGATCTACTTCACCGAGGTGCGGGTACCGATCGAGAACCTCGTGGGCGTCGAGGGTGATGCCTTCAAGCAGACGATGGTGCAGCTCGAACACGAACGGGGTGGTATCGATCGGCTCGTCTCGAACCGTCCGATCTACGACGCGGCGGTGGCCGAGGCCGACACGTCCGATCCACTGGTTCGCCAGGAGATCGCCGAGTTGGAGATCGGCTACCGGGTCGGGCGGCTGCTCGTCTACCGTGAGGTGCTGAAGCAGGCCCCGGCGGGGTTCAGCGCCGCGACCAAGTGCTTCTGCACGGAACACGAGTGGCGGGTGGCCCAGTTTGTGGCCAAGACGCTCGGCCCCCGTGGCCAGTTGTTCGACGAGGTGACCAAGGGTGTCCTCTACGCTCCCGGCTACACCATCATGGGCGGCACCTCCAACATCATGCGCAACATCCTCGGCGAACGGGTGCTGGGCCTGCCCCGGGAGCCTCGGGTCACGTAGGTCGAGCGGCGGATGGTGGATGATCCTGCCGACCATCCCGGCTAAAGAACAGGTTGTCTGCAACCGTTCATCAAACCGAGTGATTTCTTCGGTTCTGAAAGGGACGTTTTGCGGCACGGCGATCGAGTGGAGAGTCTCAGAATAGGATTCGTGTCGGCCTTTCCGCCCGGCAGGAACAGCCTGAACGAGTTCGGCTGGCACGCTGTGGTCAACCTCGCCTCAAAACCAGAGGTGTCGGAGGTCGTGCTCTTCGCCGACCGTACCGACGAGGGGGCTCCCACCCCTATTGCCGGCGTGGACACTCGAGTCGCCTGGCGTTTCAACAGTGTGTTGAATCCGCTGCGTATCGCCTGGCAGGTGGCCAGATCCCGCTCCGATGTCGTGATGTTCAACCTCCAGTTCGCCACCTTCGGTGACAGCAGAATTGCCGGCGGTTTGGGACTCCTGACCCCCTCCATCCTTCGGCTCATGGGGGTTCCAACGGTCGTGATCCTGCACAATCTGGTCGAGAACGTCGACATGCAGGATGCCGGATTCGCCCGGTCTCGGGCGATGGCCCGGCTCATGAGAACAGCCGGTACCGCGCTGACGAAAGCGATCCTGCAGGCCGACCTCGTCGCCCTGACGATCCCTCGCTACGTCGAACAACTGCGCTCGAAGTACGGCGGCGACAACATCCTGCTTGCCCCCCACGGTGTCTTCGATGAGATCGACGAACCGGTGTACGATCTCCCGGCTGGAAACCGCAAGGTGCTCGCCTTCGGCAAATGGGGCACCTACAAGACGGTCGAGATACTCATCGACGCCTACCGTGAACTACTGGAGAGGGGCTATGACGACATCGAGATCGTGATAGCCGGCACCGACAGCCCGAACTCGCCTGGCTACCTGGCCGGTGTCCGGGCCGCGTGTGCCGACTTGGACAACGTGACCTTCACCGGCTACGTCGCCGAGGAGGACGTTCCCCGGGTCTTCACCGAAGCCGCTATCACGGTCTTTCCCTATACCTCCACAACCGGAAGTTCCGGTGTCCTACACCAAGCCGGCAGCTTCGGCCGTTGCGCCGTCCTGCCGGCAATCGGCGATTTCGTCGAGGTGATCGAGGAAGAAGGATTCGTCGGCGAGTACTTCGAGCCCGGGGATTCCCACAGCCTGGCCGATGCCCTGGCCAAGCTCCTCGACGACGACAAGCTTCGCCTGGAACAGGGACGCCGCAACTTTGCCGCGTCCTCGGGTATTCCCATGGCCGAAGTCCTGGACTGGCATCTGCTCCATATCCGGCGAATCCTCAACGGCCGGGCGAAGCGATGAGCGCAGCGGTGAACCGCCTCGACGGCGGCGAAGTTTCGGCTGAGACGGCTCCTCCCGTTTACCTACCGTCCCAACTGGATCAGCTCGAACGCTACCGGCAGTGGGCCACGACACCGCTGAAGGTCGACCCTGTCCTGTCCGTGGTGATCCCGGCCTACAACGAAACCCAACGAATCCTTCCGACCATCGGAGCCGTCGTCTCACACGTCTGCAGCCTGGAGCCGTCCTGGGAGCTGATCATCAGTGACGACGGGAGCAGCGACGGAACCCGTCGTATTGTTCGCGAGCTCGGTCTGGTCAACCTGAAGGTGATCGAGACACCAACCAACACCGGAAAAGGTGGAGCGGTACGACGCGGGGTGCAGGCAGCGCGTGGTGAGTTCATACTCTTCGCCGACGCCGATCAGGCGACACCGATCGAGCAGCTGGAGCTTCTCCTCGGCCCCGTGAAGACCGGCGAGGCCGACATCGCCGTCGGATCTCGCCGGGCCGGAGGTGCCGACGTCCGGGGACGATCGCTCGGCCGCCGCATCCTCTCGGACGGCTTGCGTCGACTCGTGAAGCTTGGATTCGGTCTCTCCCACGGGGACACGCAGTGCGGCTTCAAACTGTTCAGCCGGGACGCGGCCGAACGGCTTTTCGCCGTTCAGCGAATCGACGGCTTCTCGTTCGACCTCGAGCTCCTGTACATCGCCAGTCGCCTGGGACTTCGAGTGGTCGATGTTCCGGTGAGGTGGTTCGACTCACCAGGGTCGACCGTCAACGGTGGACGTGACACCCTGCTCTTCCTTGTCGACCTGGGCCGAATTCGTCTGAACGAAGCGCTCGGTCGATATCGCGACCCAGGCCACTGCCGGAGAAACCGGGAAGGAACGTGACCATGCATCTCGAGATCCAGTCGGAACGGAACGGCAGCGGGGGCTCCGTGGTAGTTGCCGGACGGTTCGACGCCCACGAATCGGAACCGGTGCTGACCTCTTTGACAGCGCTTCTCGCCGACGGTGTGTTAACCATAGGCCTCGATCTCAGCAGGGTCGACTTCATCGATTCGACCGGGCTGGCCGTGCTGACCCGGGTCATGAAAAGGGCTCGGGAGTCGGGAGGGGATCTGGTTCTCGTTGCCCCGTCCACACCGGTGCGGGTCATTCTGGAACTGACCGCGCTGGACAAGGCTTTTGTGGTCAGCGAGGTCGGCCCCGACATCGCCGTCGGCCACTGAGCCCGGGGATGCACGCCAAGCCATCGGTTGCGGCAGGCGATCGGATGCCCGCCGCGTTCGAACGGCTGCGGGAGGATTTGGTGGAACTGTCGCAGGTCTGGATCGAGTCCGGGGCCGAGTCGGTGCTCATCGACGACGGCAACGGCTGCCACACCGTAGCCGGTTCGGCAACGTCCGACTCGAACCGCCTTGTGGCCACGCTCCACGCCTTCGATCCTCCGGCCCGACTGATCGTGGCCGGTATCGACTCCGAAAACGCCCGATCTCGTCTTGAAGCCGACGCTCGACTCCTGGACGGACTCGTCGTCGCCCGAACCCGGCTGTCCAATACGACGGCGGCATTGGTCGAGGCGAACGACCAGGCTCTGGCCTTCTACCACTTGGCGACGGGCACGAGTTCCTCGCTCAGCGTCGCCGATATCGTCGACCACCTGGCCGAGGAGGCTCGAGGGTTGACGGGCGCGCCGGCGGTTGCGATCTGTGTTCCCCCGTTGGCCGACACGTTGTGCGGTGACCGCGAGTTCGCTCGAGTCCTCGTTGATCTGGTTCGTGACGGCGTGGGGACGGAATCCGGAATGGTCCGCCGGCACTCGAGCGGTCTGAACCACGACGTACTGATCGTACCCATCGGCCACGAGCAGCCGGGGCGGCTCATCCTGGCCGGCCCGGCCGGAGGCCGCATCCACACCCCTACCCAGAAACTGGCGGCTGCCATCGCCGGGCATCTTGGCGGGCTCTTGAAGCTGGCCAGGACCCATCAACGGGAACTGGCCGATGCCAGGCTGCGCCATGACGTGGAGGCGGCGTCGATGCTGGCCGGCCAGGTTCTGCCTCGGAGATCACCCACGGTT
>JAOUGG010000850.1 GCA_029857855.1 Acidimicrobiia bacterium
CGACGCCATGACCCCGATCGGTCATGGCCAGCGTCAGCTGATCATCGGCGACCGCCAGACCGGCAAGACCGCCCTGCTCATCGACACGATCATCAACCAGAAGCAATATCAGGGCACCGAACGCGAGGTCAAGTGCGTCTACGTCGCCATCGGCCAGAAGGCGTCAACCGTCGCCGAGGTGGTCGATGCCCTCGAGAAGGCCGGGGCGATGGAGTACACGGTGGTGGTCAGCGCCCCCGCCTCCACTCCCGCCGCCCTCCAGATGTACGCACCGTATGCCGGTTCTGCGTTGGGGCAGTACTGGATGTACCAGGGTAAGCACGCCCTGGTGATGTTCGACGACCTCTCCAAGCAGGCCGTTGCCTACCGGGAGATTTCGCTGCTGCTCCGCAGGCCACCCGGTCGCGAGGCCTATCCGGGTGACGTCTTCTACCTCCACAGCCGCTTGCTCGAGCGCTGCGCCAAGCTGTCCGACGAGTTGGGGGCAGGCTCGCTGACGGGGTTGCCGGTGGTGGAGACCAAGGCCAACGACGTGTCGGCCTACATCCCGACCAACGTGATCTCGATCACCGACGGGCAGTGTTTCCTTGAGACCGACCTGTTCTATCAGGGCATCCGGCCCGCCATGAACCCTGGCATCTCGGTGTCGCGAGTGGGAGGCAATGCCCAGATCAAAGCGATGAAGAAGATCGCCGGTCCGCTCCGCCTCAATCTGGCTCAGTTCCGGGAACTGGCCGCCTTCGCCGAGTTCGGCTCGGAGCTCGACGCCGCCTCCCTCGCTCAGCTCGAGCGGGGCCGGCGGGTGGTCGAACTGCTCAAGCAAGGCCAGTTCCGCCCGGTGCCGGTCGAGGAGCAGGTTCTCGTCATCTACGCCGTCACCGCCGGGCACATGGACTCTGTCCCGGTTGGCCGGGTGCGCGAGTTCGAGGACGGCCTGCGCTCCTACGTGCGCACCCGTCACGACGATCTCCTCGAGCACACCCGCACCACCGGTGATCTGCCCGACGGTGCCAGGCTCGATGCCGCCATCGCCGGCTTCAAGGACACCTTCGAGTCCTCGGAGGGTTGATCGGTGGCGAGCGCTGAACTCCGCGATACCCGGCGCCGGATCAAGAGCGTCCAGGCGACGCAGAAGATCACCCGGGCGATGGAGTTGATCGCCGCTGCCCGCATCCCGCGAGCCTCGGCGAGGGTGATCGCCTCGAAGCCGTACACCGCCAAACTGGTGGAGGTGATCAACAACGTCGGCAACGCCGCCGGCGGAGCGAGCCACATGTTGCTCGAGCGGAGGGAGGTCCGCACCGCCGGGCTGCTCGTCGTCAGTTCCGACCGCGGCCTGGCCGGCGCCTACGCCTCGACCATCATCCGGATGGCCGAACAGCGGATCATCGACCTCAAACGCGTCGGCATCGACGTGCGGATCTTCGCCGTCGGCAAGAAGGCACAGTCCTACTTCCGCTACCGCGGGTACCGCATCGAGAAGGCCTACCTGGGAATCACCGACACCCCCGGCTACGGCGATGCCCGGGCGATCGCCAACGCCCTGATGGAGTCGTATGCCGCCGGGGATGTCGACACCGTGGAGGCGTTCTATACCCGCTTCCAGTCGGCGATGACCCAGGTAGCCACCACCTTCGAGTTCCTTCCGATCGAGCCCCCGCGGATCCAGGGAGAGACCAAGCGGGTGTCGTACAGCTTCGAGCCCTCACCGGCCTTGATCCTCGACCGGCTGCTGCCCCGCTTCGTCGAGGCCCTGACGTTCAACATGCTGCTGGAGGCGTCGGCCTCGGAGCACTCGGCTCGGCGGCGGGCGATGAAGGCGGCCACCGACAACGCCGAGGAGTTGATCAAGACCCTCACCGTCACCGCCAACCGGGCCCGTCAGGCCGAGATCACCACAGAGATCTCAGAAATCGTCGGGGGCGCCGAGGCGCTCACCAAGGGATAGTCCAAGGAGAACATGCACATGGCTGAAACGAAGAGTACGGGCCGCATCGTCAAGGTTGCCGGACCGGTGGTCGACGTCGAGTTCCCGGTCGACTCGCTGCCCGAGATCTTCCACGCCCTGGAGATCGATCTGACGGTGGCCGGGCACTCCAGCACCCTCCTGGCGGAGACCGCCCAGCATCTCGGTCACAACAAGGTCAGGGCCGTCGCCATGGCCCCCACCGACGGGCTGGTGCGTGGCGCCGAAGTGCGCAACACCGGCGCTCCGATCTCCGTGCCGGTGGGTGACCAGACCCTGGGACACATCTTCAACATGTGGGGTGACTCCCTCGATGCTCCCGACCAGGACTTCTCCGAGCCACGGTGGTCGATCCATCGTCAACCGCCTGCCTTCGAGGATGTCGAGCCGCAAAAGGA
>JAOUGG010000851.1 GCA_029857855.1 Acidimicrobiia bacterium
GCCCTTCCGCTGACGTCCCGGGTGGTGCAAGCAGCGGACCCGGTCCGGTCGGGAGGCGGCCAGGCGTTCGGCCAGTTCGGTGCTTGCATCGGTCGAGCCGTCGTCGACGAGGATCAGCTCCCAGTTGTCGTAGGTCTGGTCGAAGACGCTTGTGACCGCTTCTTCCAGATACTCCTCCTCGTTGCAGAAGATGATCACCGCGGAAACGATCGGGGTGTCGGTCATGGTCGCCACCACTCGTCGAGTCTGCGGGCGAACTCGTCGCCGTCCCAGTTCTTCACGTCGAATCGGCCGATCCGGAGACCGTCGGTGGTATCGGTGACGGGTGTCGGCCGGGTGGTGACCGCCACGTGGTAGCCGGCCGATCGGGCGGCGGCCACCGTCTCGTTCGAGTGAGCACCGAACGGGTAGGAGAAGACGTCGACCGGACGGTTCAGTATCGACTCCAGGTGTCGCTTGTTGTCGATGATCTCGCGCCGCTGACGTCGGAACGAGATCTCGGGCAACAGCGGATGGGTCATCGTGTGTCCGCCGATCGTCACCAGCTCACCGTCGAGGGCCGTCAGCTCCTCGATGGTCAGGTTCCGGTGGCTTTCGCGGGGAGCCAACGGCCCGCCGGCCCAGTCCCACAGTCGGTCGAGGAGGCGACGTCGGGCGGTATGACCGATGTCGCGCAGCTCGGCCCAGAGTCGTAGGTAGAGCGCCATGCGGGCGCCCGGTCGGTCGCCGTCGCGGAATCGGTGATCGACCCGCCGCTGAGCCGGCGTGTAGGTCGTCGCCGCGTCGAGCGGCATCGACAGGTGGTGGCCGGCGTCTTCGATGTCGAGGTGGTCGGGCAGGGTTCCGGGTTGGAGGATGATCGCCTCGAGCTCGTCCCACCAGTACTCGCCGCCTTCGGTCAGAGGCGCCGAGATGGCGAAGAGCGTCGCTGGAATGTCGTGGCGTTCGAGCAGCGGCTTTGCCGTGGCCGCGATGTTGGCGTAGCCGTCGTCGCTTGTGACGGCGACTGCCGGTTGGCCGCCATTGCCGTGTGTCGACACCCCTCCGGCTGCGCTGACCAGCGCCGGCAGCGCCAACGGCCGGGCCGTTCGGTTCAGCACCTCGAGGTGTGCCTCGAAATTCGCCGGGCTGACGAACAACCCCCACGGATCCATGTCGACCTCGCCGATGCCGTGGTACATCAACACCAGCCCGAACGTGGTGGCCGACGCGTCCGGTCGGCGGCGCCGCAGTCGGGACAACATCAGACGGCGACCCGACGGTTCCAACGGGAAGGATCGATCGCCCCGGCTTGCGCTCCGGCATACAGGCGGCAATAGGCCGACGCCATCGCGTGGGGACTGAACGACCGGCGCGCCCGCTCGGCGGCCGCCGACGCCATGGCGATCCGAAGATCGGGGTTGGCGGCCAGGCGGCCGATGGCGGACGAAAGAGCGGTGATGTCGCCGGGCGGAACCAGGATTCCGGTCCTTCCGTCGGCCACGATCGCCGACACGCCGCCGACATCGACGGCGACGATGGGGAGGCCCCGACGGCGGGCGTCGAGCAGCGCCATCGGATGACCCTCGATCCGGGCCGCCGAGGCCAGGATGTCGCAGTGGTCGAGTACCTCTTCGGGTTCGACCCAGCCGAGAAATTGGATCCGGTCGCCCATGCCGAGTTGCTCGACCTGCCGTTCCAGCTTGGCCCGCTCCGGGCCGTCCCCGCCGATGAGAAGTCGGAGCGAGCGGTGTCGAGCGACGGCAGTGATGACGTCGTCGACGGCCTTGTGGGCGACCAACCGAGCCAGGACGCCAACGGTCAACGGGTCGGATCCACGGCGCCGCGGAGCCGTCTCGGGGAGGGCGGGCAGGGCGTTTGGTATGACGACCACCCCGCCCCGCCTCAACCCGAGCATCCGCTCGAGATCGAATCCGAGCCGGGCGCCGACGGCGACAACGGCCGATGCCCGCCGGGCGAGCAACCGGCTGAGGATGCGGGCGGCCGCCGAGGTCGGGGGCTCGACGTGGTGGACGACGGACACGACGCGACGCCGCTGCAGTGCCAGCAGGAGTTCCACATACCGTAGGTTGGCGACCTCGGTCTTGTTGAGGTGGACGGCGGTGGGCCGGAGGCCCCGTAGCCGGCGCCACACAACCGGCAGATGCCTCAGGTCCGACCGTCGGGCCAGGGGCGGCACAACGACGATCCCGGCATCGGGACGTGCCGAGATCAGCCGCTCGAGAGTCGGCCGGTTGGGTCCCATGACCGTCGTCGCCACATCAGGCGGCAGGTTGGAGATCAGTATCCGGAGCGACTCCTCGGCACCGGCAAAGCCGGCCGAGTCGACATAGAACACGACATGTTCGACCGACGACGGGT
>JAOUGG010000853.1 GCA_029857855.1 Acidimicrobiia bacterium
GGCTCGGGCCCAGGTGGCCGACCTCCTCCAGCAGGCCCAGGCTCAGAGCGAGTTCATCCGCCTCGAAGCCGAGGAGAAGATCCGGGAGAAGGTGCGGGCCCACATCGATCAGGCCGAGCGTCGGATCGCCCGGCTGCGGATCACCGAGCAGGCGTCACGCGAGCGGATCATCGCCGCTCAGAGCGAACTCAACTCGGCCATCTCCCGCCTCGACTCCGAGCCGGTGCAGGAGCTGGGCGAGGGCACTCCTGATCAGGTGCTCGACGAAGCCCGCCAGCACGTGCTGACGAAGGCAACCGAGGCGAGGGCGCTCGAAGAGGCCCGGGCGATGGCCGACGACAACGGTGAGACGATCACCGAGGAGACGATCATCGACCTCGACGCCCAGCCCCAGATGGCCGGCGCGGGCGACATCGCACGGGAAACCACCGAGATCGAGGATTCGGTGCCCGAGGTCGACGAGGTACTGGCCGAGCCCGAGATCGAACTGCAGAACGAGGACGCCCTGTCCCGCCTGGTTCGTGAGGCGATGCAGCGGGCCGTCGAGAGCGCCCGTTCGAGCGAATCCTCCTAGCAAGAACGGCGGGTGTCCCCGTTCCCGCGACGTTTGGACGAAGGCCAAACTCGAGGTGAGCCGGTTCACCGGCTCGCACTCTCACACTCGGTTAGGGCTTCGTGGCATGGTTGGGGGAAGATGGAAGTCCGCCCGGTTGGCCGAGACGGCGGCCTCGTGTGCTGCCGCTGCCGGTCCGAGCACCGTGGCGCCCGCTGACCGGAGGAAACAATGAGCAACTCGTACATCGTGGCCGGGGCCCGAACCCCGATTGGAAAGCTGTCCGGCGCCCTCGCAGGTATGACCGCCATGGAGTTGGGCGGCAAGGCGATCTCCGCCGCACTCGAGAAGGCCGGGGTGTCACCCGACCAGGTCGACTACGTGTACATGGGCCACGTGCTCCAGGCCGGTGCCGGCCAGATCACGGCCCGTCAGGCTGCCGCTCACGCCGGCATTCCGATGACGGTGCCGGCGACGACCATCAACAAGGTCTGCCTGTCGGGCCTCAACGCCATCCACCTGGCCGACATGTTGATCAAGGCCGGGATGGCCGACATCGTGATTGCCGGCGGTATGGAGTCGATGACCAACGCCCCGTATCTGCTCCCCGGCGCGCGGGCCGGTTACCGGGCCGGCGACAAGACCGTCGTCGACTCGATGATGTACGACGGCCTGTTCTGCGCCTTCGACGCCTGTGCCATGGGTGCCGGTACCGAGAAGTACGCGGCGTCGGCCGGTCTCGCCCGTCAGCCGCAGGACGAGTTGGCCGCACTGTCGCACGAGCGGGCGGCGACGGCCCACAAGGAAGGCCGATTTGGTGACGAGATGATCTCGCTCGAAATCCCGCAACGTAGGGGTGATCCGGTGGTGGTCGACGCCGATGAGGGTGTACGACCGGGGACCACGGCCGAGAGCCTCGCCGGGCTTCGTCCTGCCTTCGACTCGGCCGGCAACATCACCGCAGGTAACGCCTCCCAGATCTCCGACGGGGGTTCGGCCATGGTGGTCATGAGCCAGGCCAAGGTCGACGAGCTGGGCCTCAGTCCGCTTGGTGAGGTCGTGGCCTACGGTCAGGTGGCCGGCCCCGACACGTCGCTGCTGACCCAGCCGTCGCGGGCCATCCTCGACGCGCTGGACGGCACCGACATGAGCGTGTCCGACATCGACCTGTTCGAGCTCAACGAGGCGTTCGCCGCGGTGGCGCTCGCCAGCATGGACGATCTCGGTATCGACGAGTCCGTCGTCAACGTCAACGGCGGAGCCATTGCCCTCGGCCACCCGATCGGTGCGTCCGGCAATCGTCTGGCCCTGACGCTGCTCCACGAGCTGAAGCGTCGGGGTGGAGGGGTCGGAGCGGCGGCTCTGTGTGGCGGTGGCGGACAGGGCGATGCGCTGATCGTTCGCACGGTCTGAGTGGAATTTCCCAGAAAAATGCGGAAAAACCCCTTGTCATCGTACTGTCAATTGTTGTAACATAATGGAAACATCGTTACGACGTCTCAGTGGCCGGTTTACCCATACCGCCCGCGCCACGGTCACTGGGGCGTCGTAGCGAAGCAGCGTCCGGGTCGGTGCACCCTCTCCCCGCCGGCCCGGCCGTCGCGTCCGGGATCATGTTCCCGTAACTACGTTCTGGCTGCTGGAGAGGGTGATTCTGGTTTGAACCAACTCGGTGAGCGGCAGCCGCTGTGGCCGGATCCGAAGAATCCCTGCTTCGGCGGTTCTCGGAGCGCTATCGGCCGCTTTACCCGCCGACATCGTTCCGTAACGGATTCGTAATTCGCGCCGGCCCCTCTTACGAAATTTG
>JAOUGG010000852.1 GCA_029857855.1 Acidimicrobiia bacterium
TCGAAGTGGGAACAGGTTCGGGGTACGGAGCGGCCGTTCTCGGTCACCTGGCAGCAACGGTGGTGACGGTCGAACGCCATCGATCACTGGCCCGCAACGCGGCTGCTCGCCTGAGCGCGCTCGGCGTCTCCAACGTCGAGGTCGTCGAGGGCGACGGCTCGCTCGGCTGGCCGGACCGCGCTCCCTACGACGCCATCGTGGTGACGGCCGCCGGGCCGTCGGTGCCCGCTGCGCTTCGGGCCCAGTTGGCCGAAGGGGCCCGCTTGATCATGCCGGTCGGCCGTCGCATGGGAGAGCAGCGCCTGTTGCGGATCATTCGGTCCGGTGATTCCTACGACATCGAGGATCTCGGCGGCGTTCGATTCGTGCCGCTCGTCGGTGCACAGGGTGTCGGCGACGAGGATGGCGGCGACGGCTGAAGTTGTCGACCTGTCCGTCCGCCATGCTATAACTGGGACTGCGGACCTTCCGATCCGACCGCTCGGTCGGCCAGGAACTTGGCCATTCGCGCGTTGTGGCCGCAATTCGAGGCCAGTAGCATGGTTTGTTGGTCTGTTGCGGTGCTTTTGGAGCCTGTGTTTCGCACTCCGTCAGCGCCGTTGACGTCTTGGCCGTGCAACTTCGAACGAAAGGGTTTCGTCCTGCCAAAGCATAAAGAAGATACGATCGTCCTTGAAGGAACCATCACCGAGTCGCTCCCGAACGCCATGTTCCGGGTCGAACTCGAGAATGGTCATACCGTTTTGGGTCACATCTCCGGGAAGATGCGACGCCACTACATCCGTATTCTTCCGGGTGACAAAGTCCAGGTTGAGCTCACACCATATGATCTCACCCGCGGGCGCATCACCTACCGCTACAAGTAGGTCGACTCCGAAGGTCGAACACGGGTGGTGGAGACACGGCCGACGGCAGTGTCTCCCGTGCCCTTCAACCGACCCGCTCAGCGCCACCACGGCATCTTTGTGCCGATCGGGGCTGTGAGCGGTTCCGTACGGTACCCACCCAGTTACATCAGTTCTTATCGGTTCACCGGCCGCCTCCGGCCCCGAGCCGGTGCCCAACCACAGGAACCCAACGAAGTAGGACACTGCGATGAAGGTTCGCCCCAGCGTCAAACCCATGTGTGAAAAGTGCAAGGTGATCCGTCGTAATCGCACGATCCGGGTCATCTGTGAGAACCCGCGACACAAGCAGAGGCAAGGTTGATATGGCTCGCATAGCCGGCGTTGACATCCCCCGCGACAAGCGCACCGAGATCGCCCTCACCTATGTGTTCGGTGTCGGTCGCTCGACCGCCCAGTCGATCACCGAGGCCACCGGGGTGGATCCGAACACCCGGGTCAAGGATCTGACCGAGGAAGAGGTCATGAGGATCCGGGCCTGGATCGACTCCAACCTGAAGACCGAAGGTGATCTGCGCCGCGAGGTGTCGCAGGACATCAAGCGGAAGATGGAGATCGGCTGTCACCAGGGGATCCGTCATCGTAAGGGTCTGCCGGTTCGCGGTCAGCGAACCCAGACCAACGCCCGTACCCGCAAAGGCCCGAAGAAGACGGTGGCCGGCAAGAAGAAAGCAACCAAGTAATGGCCAAACCAAGCGCAGGCGGTCGTCGCCCCCGTCGTCGGGAACGCAAGAACGTCACCCACGGCATCGCTCACATCAAGTCGAGCTTCAACAACACCATCATCGCCATCTCCGATCGCGAAGGTCACATCCTGTCGTGGTCGTCAGCCGGCAACGTTGGCTTCAAGGGCTCCCGGAAGTCCACTCCCTACGCCGCCCAGATGGCCGCCGAAGCCGCCGCCCGCCGGGCGATGGAGCACGGTGTGCGCAAGGTCGACGTGCAGGTGAAGGGTCCCGGCTCCGGCCGTGAGACCGCCATCCGCTCGATCCAGAACGCCGGCATCGAGGTCACCGGCATCAAAGACGTGACCCCGGTCCCGCACAACGGTTGCCGTCCGCCGAAGCGGCGTCGGGTATAAGGAAGGTCTGAGCAACGATGTCACGCTACACCGGCCCCCGGGCCCGAGTCTCCCGCCGTCTCGGCACCAACATCTTCGGCACCAAGGGCGAGGAGATCGCCCTCGACAAGCGCCCGTACCCTCCCGGCATTCACGGCCGCACCCGCCGCCGTGGAAACCAGAGCGAGTACCTGATCCAGCTTCAGGAGAAGCAGAAGGCCCGGTTCAGCTACGGCCTCACCGAGCGCCAGTTCCGTCGGGTCTACGCCGAGGCGTCACGTCGCCAGGGCGTCACCGGTGAGAACATGCTCCGCTTCCTCGAGCTCCGCCTCGACAACGTGGTCTACCGCGCCGGCTGGGGAGCTACCCGGCCCCAGGCCCGCCAGTTCGTGTCG
>JAOUGG010000098.1 GCA_029857855.1 Acidimicrobiia bacterium
CGCCGAGTCGATCCGACCCAGCCAGGCGGCGATGAGGCCGTGTGGAAACAGCAGAACCCGCTCCGACCAGGGGTCCTCGGCGTCCTGCGCGGCCGTCATTGCCCGGCGCACGGCCTCGTCGGCCACCTCCAGGTTGCCGGCCATGCACTCGAGCAGGGCGACTCCGTAGTCGTGCTGCAAGGCCTTCCAGTCCAGACCAGCCTCGGCGGCGTGGCGACGGGTGGCGTCGAGCAGCCGGCGGGCTTCCGCCAGTTCGCCCTGCCAGAGCAGCATTCCTACCATCAGCTCGCTCGGGCTCTGGCTCATGATGGGCATGCGCAGGTCGTGTTCGAGCGTCATCGCCCGGTCCATCAGGTCCCACCTCGGGACGCCGCCCCGGGTCTCGAGGTAGGCGAGGACAGCGGCGGCATTCATCTCGATGGTCGGATCGCCGAGCTCCTCGGCGATCGACAGCGCGTCACGACACGCATCGATCCCGCCCCGCAGATCACCGGCGAACTCCCGGCCCCGTCCCAGGGTCGTCAGTATCCGGATCCGCAGCGGGTCATCGCCGGTGGCCTCCTCCAGCGCCCGCTCCAGGTGCGCCTCGCTGGCCGTTGGGTGAAAGCCGTCGTCCAACTCCCACTCACGCAGCATCGCCTCGGCCCGAGCTGGACCGGGCGGCATCCCATTGATCAGCTCGTCCGCCAACGACAGCGCCCGGCCGACCTCGCCGGCCCCGGCGAGGTAGTCGATCTGGGCAAGCGCCCTGCGATGGGTCACCTCCGTCATGCCGGGCGGGGTCAGCCGCAGACTGTGTCCGGCGAGCTGGGCCGCGATCACCGGTGCGCCCCGCTCCGCGGCTCGGTCGGCTGCTTGCTCGATGAGTGACGCCGCCGCATCATCGGGGATCTCGGTGGAAATGGCAAGGTGCCAGGCGCGCAAGTCCGGATCGGTGGCGAGATCCGCAACCCGGGCGTGCCAGGCGAGCCGCGCCGGCGGCTCGATGCGATCGTAGACGGCGGCGGCGAGGAGTCCGTGTGAGAAGCGGACGTCCACGTCCTTCTCAACGATGAGCAGCCGGTTGGCGCGTGCCAGGGCCAGTTGGGCGCCGACGTCGATGTCCGGCAGCAGCGTCTGGAGGGCGGAGAGCCGAACCCGACCGACGACCGCGACCACGTCGAGCATTGCCTTGAGATCCGTGGGCAGGCCGGCGAGCCGCTCACCCACGATGGCCTCGAGCGACGAGGGCAGCGTTCCGCGGCTGCCCGGATCTCCTCCACCACGGGCGACGATGAAGTCGGCAAGTTCGATGGCGTAGAAGGGGTTGCCGCCCGACATGTCGTGGATACGGCGCAGCGTCGGTCGGGAGATCGTGGTGACGGTGTCCGACAGGAGGGCGCGCATCGCCTCGAACGGCAAGGGGCCCACAGGGATCGTGGTCACCCGGCCCGGGAGCAGCGTCGCCGCCGGCAGCACCGGGTCGTCGGATGCGCTCGTGCCTTGGCTCGAGGCCAGCACTCCCACGGGCTCGGCATCGAGGCGCCGCAACCCGAAACGTAGTGCTTGGGCCGAAACCGCGTCGAGCCACTGCAGATCGTCCACCGCAACGATGACCGGCCCGGTTCCGGCCATGCCCCGGAACGCGTCGAGGACCGCTCGGCCTCGTGACATCGGATCCGTGTCGGGTGTGGTGGCTTCGGGAATGCCGGTCTCGTTCTGCAACAGGTCGGTGAGGCCCGCCAGCGGGATGACCATCTCCTCCTCGGCCGGCCGTGTCCGGACAACGTGATATCCCCGTTGCCGTGCCCGGTCGATCGCCCAGTTCCACAGCACGGTCTTGCCGGTGCCGGGCTCCCCGCGGAGTATCAGCGCGCGGGCCCCGTTCGGTACGCCGGCCAGAAACTCGTCGATCCGGCGTTGCTCCGGCTCTCGCCCGACGATCTCGACTTCACCGGAACCCGCGGAACCGGCCGGGTTCCCCATCGACGAAGTATACGTCGTCACCTGCCGACGCACCCGGCGACGAGAACGTGGCTCCTTGGACGATTCGAGGGTTTTCCCGCTAGCCCGATCGATGAAGGCACGTGCATGCTCACTGGACGGCCACCGGGACGGTGGTGATACAGCGAAGGAATCAGGAACTCAGATGAACCCCGTGAACAGCGCAGACCGATGGTCGGTGTACCCACCTTCAGTGAACCTGGAGTCGGAATTCGACATCGACTGGATCCGAAGCCAATTCGACTTCGTGAACACCGGTCGTATCGTCACCAACAACGCGGCCAGCACCCAGGCGCCCCTGCCAATCCTTCATCTCACCCGGGAGGTGCTGCGTGACTACGAGAACGTACATCGGGGCCAGTCCCAGGCGTCGCAGTCGACCACCATGCGCTTCGAGCTCGCCTATGACACGATCGCAGCGTGGATCAACGCGCCGAGCCGCCGGAACATCGTCACCTACCGAAACACGACCGAGGCCCACAACGCGGTGATGTATTCCCTCATGACCGAGTTTCGGGACGGCGACAATGTGGTGACGACCATGCTCGAGCACAACTCCAACTATGTGCCGTGGTACGCCCTCACCGAGGAGATCCTTCCCCGGTTCGGGCGGCGCGTCGAGCGCCGGCTCGCCCGTTTCGATCCTGTCACAGGTGCTCTCGACCTCCACCATCTCACGTCACTCGTCGACGAGCGAACGAAGCTCGTGTGCTGTACCGGGGCTTCCAACTTCCTGGGCACGAAGCCACCACTCGACATCGTCCGCGCCATCGCCGATGCCAGCGGATACGTTCAGCCCACAGGGGAACGACGCTCACTGATGCTCGTCGACGCCGCGCAGCTCGTTCCCAGCACCTACACCGACGTCCAGGCCCTGGATGTCGACTACCTGTCCTTCTCATTCCACAAGATGCTGGCGCCGTTCGGTGTCGGCGTGCTCTACGGCAAGGAACACCTCCTCGATCATTCCCTACCGTTCCTCTTCGGCGGTGACATGATCGCTGAGGGGCAGGTCAGTCCGGATCTCGTCGAGTACAACGAGCTGCCGTGGAAGTACGCGGCAGGCACGCCGAACATCGTGGGCGTCGTCCAGTCCGCTCAGACGCTGCGGTTGATGATCGATCTGACGGCCGACCCCGGAGAAGCCTCGTTCTTCCGCAGCGAACGGCCGATCCCCGCGCACGTCGTGCGCCGGTCGATGGAACGCATCGGCCGCCACACCCATGGCCTGACCGCACGCGCTCTGGATCGGCTGTCCGCCGTTCCGGGCATCACCATCTACGGCCCACCGATCGGTGTGGTCCGCTCGCCACTCGTGGCGTTCAACGTCGAGGGTTGGAATCCACTCGATCTCGCAACGGAACTGGATAGCCGGGGTGTGGAGGCGAGGGCCGGCTGTCATTGCGCGACGCTGGCCCACCACAGCCTCGGCCTCGACCCACCGGCCAGTTGTCGACTCAGCTTCGCTCTCTACAACTCGACCGACGATGTCGACCGTGCGTGCGCCGCCGTGCTCGACGCCACTGGCCGCGACGGAGGCTCCGTGAGTCGGTCCCTCAGGTTGTAGGCGAGTCGAGACAGAGGTTCCGTCGTTCACCGGGACATCGTTCGGGCCCCGGAAGTCCATGTGGCCGGAGGTCTGCGACAGCATGCCGCCGCTCGGGTAGATCCTCGGACCCTCGACCAGCCCGTCGTCGATCGCCCGCTTGACGCCGAAACAGTTCCCGCCGATATCGCGAACCGTGGTGAAACCACGCTGGAGGACGTCGCCTGCGAAGTGTGCGGCGTAAATACTGAGTTCGCCCATATCGGCGTTGAACAACCTGCTGATCGGCCAGAAGTTCAGCATCGAGTGCCAGTGAGCGTCGATCAGGCCCGGCATCAGCGTGCGCCCGCCGGCCTCGAACTACCGGGCACCATCAGGGGCTCGGAGCTCAGGTCCGACCTCGGCGATCTTGCCGTCCCGGACCAGCACGCTCGTGAGGTCCGACAAATCGGGCGAGATCCCGTCGAACACGTGTGCGTTCCGGATCAACGAGTCAGTCATGGGACTTCCGCCCTTTCGGTCTCGAGGTGGGTTCTGCCCCGCAAGACCAGGTGAGTGTAGTGGAAGGTTGATCCGCCAGGAAACTGGGGAGACGGGGATCGACTCACTTCCAGACTTCGCTGAACACGCGGCAGCTGTTGCCGCCGACGAACTTGCTGCAATCCTGTTCGGAATAGCCGTGCTCCAGCATCGTGTCGACCAGCGCTGCGATGATCTGGTACGGGGCGCAGGAGTGGGAACACCCTTGGCGCCCATCTTCGCCGAGTAGCCGCCATTGGGGAACACGACTTGTCCCATCGGTTGCTGAATGGCCTCCGCGGTCCAGGTGATATGGGGGATGAAGTCGCTGCCGAAGCCGACGTGGTCGATCCCGACGAGTTCGGCCATGTAGTCGATGTGCCGGAACAGCATGTCCGTGGTGACGATGTCAGGGTTCGACAGGTCGACAAAGGCGCCCACCATGTTGATACAGCAAACACCCCCGCTGGCGGCGACAGCCTTGATCACGGCGTCGCTCAGGCTTCGCGGGCATCCAGCGAGGTGCGTTCGCCGGTGTGACTGACGTCGACGATCATCCCGTAGCGGTTGTACGCCTCGACCAGGATCTTGCCGACCGTGGTGAGTCGGCCGTTGTCGGGTTCGAAGCAGCCGTCGCCGTATTGGTTGCGCCCGTTGTAGGACAGCAGGCAGTAGCCGTAACCCAACTGCCGCCAGAAGGCCACCCGGTCGGGATCGCCTTCGAAGATCGACGTGCCCTGGTTGGTGAAGTAGAGACCGAGCTTGCCTGCTGCAACCGCGTTGTCGATGTCGGCCACGGTCCGGACGATCTGGTACCGGTCGGGCCGTTCGTTGATCTTCTTGAAGTAGAACTCCGCCGCCTTCATGGCGTCGGTCACCGACGTGCCAGCGCCGTCAGCCGACGGCCAGGCCCCGATCGTCTTGAAGCCCGCAGCGATCAGACGGTCCATCGTCGTGGAACTCCGGCCCGTCAGGCGAAGACCACTGATCGGGCCAGGCTCCAGAATAGAGGGTGTCGATCGTCAGCGATGAGTGAACCAGACCCTTGGCCCGCTCGGACGCCGGATACTCGTGCAGCCTCTACGGGATCTGATGGTAGCGGTCATGCCAGGTTCCTATCACTGATAGCCGGTGACGTGCCGAGCACACCGTTGGCGGTGTCGGAGGTCGTCGATCAGCCCAGGCATCGGCGTGCGCCGGCCGCCTTTCGCCCTCGATCTCGTCGGCTGTCGACCGGGAAGATCGACCCAAGCCTAGGCGCTGGGCAGACACCGCACAAAGCAATGGGCGCAGCGGGCCGGACGCTGGATATCACGACAGGAGCCCTCGCTGAGCACAAAGCGGCGCCCTTGCCCCGTCCCCCAATCGCTGACGATTCTTTCATCGAAGCGATCCGGAGTTACGTTTGCCCTCGAACCAATAGCCGACGCCCGATACCACCGACACCGGGGGCCGCTCCACGTCGGGCCCTCAGCGCGCCAATGCCCGCACCGCTCGACACCTGATCAAGGCCGCCGATCTCACATCTACTACTCTCCCGGAAACCGCCGAGACACATCTGGAGGTTCCGGGAACCTCCGGGGACCAGTAGGTGGCGTCCACGCTCGGAGTGAACCCAGGTGTGTTCGCGTGCGTCGGCGGGTGCGTCCCCGGGTACGGCATGGACTCCGCCCACCGGTGGGCGGCTGTCCGGTTGGTGAGCATCACCTGTCCAGTGCCCGGGCCGACCGCACTACCGGGACCCCCAGGACATCGTCAACTACCTTGGGGGCGGCGTGAGCGGTCACGCCCGACACGAGGGACGACCCCAGTCCAGCGCTGACCGGCGTCACGATCAACACGGGTAGCTGCTGCTCCGACGCGCCCGAGTACGCCGGCCGAAGGCGCGCCGCCCGGCGGCGACCAGGCCGAACCAAACCCATCTACTGCTACCATTCCGTCTACTGGTCGGTCCCGATCCACATCTACTGCCCCGGTCCGGCACCCCATCTGCCAGCGACGATGGTCGGTGGATGGTGACCCGGGCCGAGGCCGAACGATTCGTGATCGAGCGAAAGATCCCCCGGGTGGTGATGGCCTACGACGTGGCCCTCTCGGCGCCGGAGTCGGTTGTCGATCCCGTTGGCGACCGGCGGCCCAGAGGTGCGGGCCCTGGCACCCTGGTGTCGCGTCCTTACCACCATCCTGTCCCTGGATGGGCATGGACACGAGGGGAGAACCTACCAGTCGGCTGGTGTTTGGCGGGACGGCAGGCCGTCGCCTGACTCGACCATCTGGTGCAACCAGATGTTTGCGGGGCGCCAGCTGATGGCAGGAGTGTCTGGAGACCACGAGCAGCCGGTCCGGCTGATCGTGACGGCGGTGCCGCAGGCTGCACCCAACCTGAGCCCAACGCTCGCTCGTGCCCTTCTCAGCGTCATCCGACGAACGGCCGCCCGTCGGGCCGAGCTTGCCAGCGACGGTCACGGCACTCCTCTAGCATCGTGAGATGGGCAACTTTGCGTTCTACGGGCGAGTCAGCACCGAGGATCAACAAGATCCCGCATCATCTCGCAACTGGCAGGTCGCACGAGCACGGCAGCTCATCGACACCGAGGGCGGCGAGATCGTCGAGGAATTCTTCGACATCGGACAGTCACGCTCCCTACCCTGGAAGCGCCGGCCCGAAGCCGCCCGTCTCCTCCAGGCGCTGTCGGACCCCAGGCGAGGCTTCGACGCCGTTGTCATCGGCGAGCCACAGCGAGCCTTCTACGGCAACCAATTCGGACTGACCTTCCCGGTCTTCGTCCACTACAACGTCGCCCTCTGGGTCCCCGAGGTCGGCGGAGCGATCGACCCCGGCAGCGACGCCCACGACCTCGTCATGTCCCTCTACGGCGGCATGAGCAAAGGCGAACGCAACCGCATCAAGACCCGAGTCCGAGCCGCCATGGCCTCCCAAGCCGCTATCGAAGGCCGCTTCCTCGGCGGCCGACCCCCGTACGGCTACCGCCTCGCAGATGCTGGCCCACACCCCAACCCCTCGAAGGCGGCCATCGGCCAGCGGCTCCACGTCCTCGAACCCGACCCCGAAACCGCACCCGTCGTGGCTCGAATCTTCGAGGAATTCATCGGCGGGTCGGGCCTCTACGCCATCGCCGAGGGACTCACACGCGACGGCATCCTCTCCCCCTCCGGCCACGACCCGGCCCGCAATCGTCATCGGACGAGCAGCCACGGAGTCTGGAGCAAGGTAGCCGTCCGGGCAGTACTCAAGAACCCTCGCTACACCGGCTACCAGGTCTGGAACCGCCAACAACGACACGAAGAACTCATCGACGTCGAAGACGTCTCACTCGGCCATCAGTCCAAGATGCGCTGGAACGACCGCAGCGACTGGATCTGGTCCGACGAACCCGTCCACGACGCCATCGTCGACCTTGCACAGTTCACGGCTGCTGAAGCCGTCTTCACCGGAGCGCAACGCGCCAAGGTCAGACGGGAGCGAACCAAACACACCTACCTGCTCAGCGGCCATGTCCACTGCGCCCGATGCGGGAGACGAATGCAAGGATCGTGGAATCATGGTCGCGCCTACTACCGCTGCAAGTTCCCAAAGGAGTACGCAGTGACCAAG
>JAOUGG010000855.1 GCA_029857855.1 Acidimicrobiia bacterium
AAAATTCGACGGCGATCTCCACGTCTGTCGATGTCTTCGGGTCGCACCTGCACTGGTTGGCGTCCAACGGCTATCGGTCGCTGACCCTTCCCGAGCTCGCGGCCAGAATCAACGGCGCCGAGCCGTACGCAGCCAACGAGGTGGTTCTCACCTTCGACGACGGCTACAGCAGCCTCGGGGATCTCGCCGTTCCGATCCTCCGGGAGACCGGCCTCACCGCCACCGCATTCCTGATCACCCAGCGGGTCGGCAAGGACGATCACCTCGACTGGGGCAACGTTCGGATGCTCGCCGACGAAGGGGTGCTCGACTTCCACAGTCACAGCCATTCCCATCAGCGTTGGCCGCTCGGGTCGGTCAGTGTCGACGACCTTGTCGACGACCTCGCCACCTCTCGTGAGACCTTGGCCACCGAGCTCGGGCGACCGGCCGACGAGTTGGCGTACCTCGCCTGGCCCTACGGACGCACCTGCGACGCGTGGGACGCCGCAGCTTCCGAACTGGGATTCACCACTCAATTCGTCGTACAGCGGGGCGCCGTCACCCGGCCCGAACGCCACCTCCGGCTACCCCGGCTGATGGTCGACGGTATGCCCCTTCCCCGCTTCACCAAATGGATGCGAACCCTGAGCACGAGGTCGGGGGCTCATACGTCGAACCGGGCCTTCGGCACGATCCGCCAACTCCGCAGCAACCCGGGCTACATCTGACCGGCGGATGTCGACGGCGGGCGCAACAGCGTCGGGCCGGTTGTCGGCGGACCGGGAACCTCGAAGGGCCGTTACCCTCACGAAGGTGAGTTCTGTGTCGCTCGACCAAGCGGGGGCAACCTCGAGCCGACCCTTCCGGGTCGCGATTCTTCAGCGCCGACTGGTTCAGTACCGGCTGGCCCTGTTCGACGAGCTGCGGGCCGAATGCGCTCGCCGGGGTATCGAGCTGCACCTCGTCTACGGCGAAGCGTCGGTGACCGACAGCAAGCGTAACGACGGCGGGTCACTCCCCTGGGCCGACGAGGTCAAGGCCCGATGGTTCAACATCCGTGGAGCCGACCTGCTCTGGCAGCAGTACCCGTCTGATCTCACCGACGTCGACCTGGTGGTGATGACCCAGGAGAACAAGATCGTGTCGAACTACCGGCAGTTGCTCCGCCGAGCAGTGGGACGTGGCGGGAAGACGGCCTACTGGGGTCACGGCCGAAACCTCCAGTCGACCAACCCCGATGGCCCCAGCGAGCGGTGGAAACGTCTGCTGGTGAACCGCATCGACTGGTGGTTCGCCTACACCCAGGGAACCGTCGACTACCTGACCGGTAGCGGGTTTCCCCCGGAGCGCATCACGAGGCTCGACAACGCCATCGACGACGTGACCTTCAGGGCCGACCTCGATTCCGTGGAGCCCGCCGCGCTGAGCCGGCTCCGGACCGAAATCGATCTGGCCGACGGCGCGCCACTGGCGCTGCACTGCGGCTCGCTCTACCGGGAGAAACGGCTCGACGACCTGATCGAGATTGGCGACCACATCCACCGTTCGATCCCGGGGTTCCGTCTGGTCATCGTGGGTGATGGCCCGGAGCGGCCCCGCCTCGAGTCACTGCTGGCGTCGCGGCCGTGGGCCCGCTGTGTGGGCACCCAGACCGGCCTCGACAAGGCGGCCTGGTTCCGGCTCGCCGTCGTGCAAATCAACCCGGGGCTCGTCGGCCTGCATGTGCTGGACTCATTCGTCGCCGGTGTCCCGCTGGTCACCACCCGAGACGCGCCCCATGGCCCGGAGATCGAGTACCTCGACGACGGCGTGAACGGTCTGTTCGCCACACCCGATCCGGCGCGGTTCGCGGCGGAGGTCATCGACCTTGTGTCCGACACCGAACGGCTGCGGGCCATGGTCGACGCCGGCCGCAAGTCGGCGCAGCACTACACGCTCGCCAACATGGTCAACAACTTTGCCGACGGCATCTGCACCTGCCTCGGCATCGACAGCCGCGGCACAGGCGGCGTCGACACCGGCATCGACAACCGCGGCACAGGCGGCACCGGCGTCTGATCCGTTGCCGTCGTCGACGGCCTGGTCTAGCATCGTTACTCGGCGGCTTGCCACGCCCAACCTTCGTCCGAGGCCCACGCCCCTGGTTCGTGAAGGCAAAGGGGACCTCGAGTGCCCGGCAGGTTACGAGTTCGAACCGACTGTAGGCAGTTCCCGCACACCGTCAGGGCAAGCGTGGGTTGTTTCGGTGTGGGCCGGGACGGAACCGAGTTGGCATGACCCGTCAGGAATCCTTCAAGCGTCGAGTTCGTGAGCGTATGGCCACAACCGGCGAACGGTACACGGCGGCCCGCCGAGCGCTCCTCGCCGGAGCGTCCG
>JAOUGG010000854.1 GCA_029857855.1 Acidimicrobiia bacterium
TTGTCACCATGGCCACCAACGCTTCCGGCGCGCAACTGGCCCGCATCTGTGCCGGGTATCGTCGCAGCCGACCAACCGACGATGACAGTGCCGATGCTCACCTCACCCGGTCCTGGGACCGGCGCCGCAACGGCGATGGATCCACGACGTTCGTGCTCCGCGTTCCCGACGACGCAGCGGCCGACATCGAGGCTCATCTCGAAAACGTCATCGCCGTATTGATCGATGAGGCGGTCGGTTCGTCGGCGGATGATCCGCCGTCGCGGCGGGACGTGATCACTGAACGCAACGGGATGGCCGCCGTCAGAGCGGATGCCGTGGCCGCCTTGCTCACCGGACGGTACGGCCAGATCGATCCGGTCTCCACCGATGTGTCGCTCATCATCGAAGCCGACGACCAACCGAGAACCGGGGCTGAGCCATCGGAGGGCACCTGCGCGCAGGCGCCCGGCCGGCCCATGGCCGACCACAGCCACACCGCAGCTGAACCGGTCGTGGCCCAGGCCCAGGAGCCTCCGGAGAGGTTGCAGATCCTGATCGACGGTGCGCGTCCGGTCAGCCCAACAGTGGGGCAGCGTCTCCTCTGCGATCCCCGGCTGAGCGCGGTGCTCGTCACCGCCTCCGGCGAGCCGCTGGCGGTTGGTCGCAGCACCCGCATGATCAGCAGCCGTCTCCGCCGGGCCCTCAAGCAACGCGACCACAGCACCTGTCAGTTTCCAGGATGTGCGTCGAGTCGACGGCTTCACGCCCATCACATCATCCACTGGTCAAGCGGCGGTCCGACCGACATCGACAACCTGGTGCTGGTCTGCCACTTTCACCATCACCTCGTCCACGAGGGTGGTTGGTCCATCGACCCCGACACCCGAACCTTCCACCGACCCGACGACACGCCGGCCGAACCGGCGCCGACCGCAGTCGGTTCCGATTCGGGGCACCTGCGCGCAGGTGCCGACATCATCGAGCCAACCCAATGGCCCGGCGGGCCCCTCGGCCCGCTTCAGCCAGCCGAATACGGTCAGTTCGACCTGCCCTGGACAACCGCCGTCCTCCACCACAACGAACAGATCCGCCGACAACAAGCTGAACAACACCACCGTCACCGAATGGCCTACTCCTCAAACTCGCCGAGGAGAGTGCGGTAGGATCTCGCCGACCCACAGGATCGTCGCGGGCATCGGAAACCGGTCACACCTCACACGGCTGCAACGACGAGTCGAAGGACGGGAGAGACCAGCTTCATCAGGACCAGTGTGGCGCCGACGGCGAGCCCGGCCTTCGTGGCCTCTCGGCCACCCTCGACACCCCTACCAAGAGCACGCCGGCCGAACCAGACGACCAAGACGCATGGCAGGATCAGCACGATGACCGACGGGATGCCCGCCACTGCCATCTGCCAGAATGACGGGTCGGTCTGGCTGTCGGGGTCGTGGCCGATCGCTGCCAGGATGACGCCGCCAAGCACGACGACCCGGCACCATTCGGGCTGACCGACAGCGAGCCGCCGGTCCTTTGTCTGGTCAACGAAGGCCATTCCAATCGCGAGAGCGATCAAGATGGAATCGGATATGCAGTCAGCTCCGCTCCCGAGGTCGGTCAGTGTCCACCCGCTGCGTGGAGGCAACGACAGGTGGCTGGGGTTCGGTGAAGTCGGGCGTCACGGCCCTGGTTGGTCGAGGTTCCGACGGCAGGCCAGCACCCGGTCGGCTACTTCTGTGGGTGGCGATGATCGGTCCACCGATGCGGGCCAGCAGCGAATGGTGTCTCCACCGTAGGCGACGTCGGCGGCGACGAAGTTCCAGGCGACCATGAGAACAACAGCCATGATCGATAGCGCTGTTGCGGGCCGAAGAGCCATGAGAAGACTTATAGGAAGATATATTCGGTTTGTCAACGGCTCGCCACGTCACCGAAGATCTTCGCTGCCTGTGGTCCCCAGGACGGCGGACTCAACGGGCATGATGTAGCTGATGACCCGGTCCCGACCGTAACTGGTCCCGGTGACCGCGTCGCCTTGGTTGCCGCCGAGAAGTGTGACGCGGGAGTCCGACTGCCTTACGAAGAAGGCCGCCGCGCTGTTGGTGCCGGTGAGCCAGGCCTGGGAAACGCACCAGTTGACAAACGACGAGCACCACGCCGTCCCGTCATTCGAGGCCTTCAGGCTGGTGGAAGCGTGATACTCGATGATTCGCGGGTTGTCCTTCCGCCCGCGGATCTCGGTCACCCCCGTCTCGCGGTTTGAACGGTCAGACGCCGGCCAACCGCTCGACGAGAGCGTCGTCGAGCTGCTGGTAGCCATGATGCTCGACCTCGAAGTTGCCGAGCCCTCCGGTCATGGAACGCAGATCGATGGCGTAG
>JAOUGG010000857.1 GCA_029857855.1 Acidimicrobiia bacterium
GCGTGCGGTCCCAGCAGTTCGGCGTACGCCCCGGGGAACCGTGCCAGGAAGGCGACCGCCAGCCGCAGCTCGCGTCGGTCGACGAATTCGCCGATCTTGTGCGTATTCTGCTCGATGCCGGGACCGAATCCGAACATTGCCGGGTGCTTGAAGTCTCCCGCCTCGACCCATGCCTTGTTCGACGGCACGTCGATCGTGGTTTGGTCGGCGGGAACCGGGAATCCGACACCGTCAGTTGAGAAGATCCACCGGTCGACGCGAGCCTCGGTCCGGAGGCCGCCGTCGGATCGTTGCGAAGCGACGAGGTTGGGGGCGACGACGGCCTCGTACACGGCCACGGCCGTCTGGATGGCCTCGTGTTCGGCCGGTGTCGCCCAACCCATGTAGATCTGCTCGTTGCCTGGCGAATAGCCCCGCCACGTCATCCCGTCGTAGACGGGTACCCGGATGTCGACCGTCAACCCGTCTTCCCGAGCCGTCCGGACGGCGTCGAGAGCTTCGATGTCGGCCACGGCCTGATCCGGGACCTCACCGACGGTCAGTCTGCGGTCGAAGCGGAAGGTGAATCGGTCGGGTACGGCGCAGTCACTCGGCGTTTCGACCTCAGACCACGACGCCGTCCGCGTTCCATGCCCGAGGAACGGGTCGTCGAGAAACCCATCTCGCTCGTCGTAGCGGCGGGCCGCCTCGGCGATGATGGCGCCCCCGTGCTCGAGGGGGTTCAAACCCTCCCACGGCATCGAACCGTGGCACGAACGACCCGTTACGGTGACCTCGATCTGCATCCGGCCGCGTTGCCCCCGGTAGATTCCGAGCGCACCCTTGTGTGCGTCTCCCGTTCCTTCCGTGAGTATGACGACGTCGGGAATCCGATCCGGCAGGGCGCCGGGCAGGACCTCCTTCATGAGGTACATCGGTCCAGCACCGTCGTTGTCTTCCTCGCACACCGTGGCGTAGGCCCGAATGATGACACCTCGCAGCGCCCCCTCACCGGCGAGCTCGAGCGCGATCTTGGTCGCCACTATCTGGGCCACCACTCCGCCGAGCTGGTCGGCGGCTCCTCGTCCGAAAACCAGCTCATCCCACTCGTCGTCGGGCGGCAGGTGGCCCAACTCGCCACGGAGGAAGTCGCGATCGACGCTGTCGATGTCGATCAACCCGTCGTAGGCGTCGATGCCGCCCAGCTTCTCTTGCCACGTTGACCGCAACGCCTGCACCGTGTCGGTGTGACCGTCGAAGTACACGACCCGCTTGGCATCGGGGTGGATGCCGTCGCCGGGGTCGGTCACGGTCCACACCAGGTTGCCGTAGTCGTCGAAGTACACGTCTTCGGCGAAGCGCACGGCGCCGACGTCGATGATGGTCTGCTTAAAGAACTCGAGGCGCGGACCCTCGTGGTTGCTCGTGCCGCAGGCCGGATCTCCACCCTCGTCGGTCGGGCGATCGACGTAGTCGGCTGGGATGCGGATGGCTTCGCGCAAGATGGCAGCGGCAAGCGGCAGGTGGAGCTCGCTCAGCTCGGCCACGCGCCGGTTGAGATGGTCGTCGAGTTCGGTCATCGGATGTTCTCCTGTTCGAGAGCGGCCAGTGTGGACTGAAGATCGGGGACCTTGGCCCCCGCCAGTAACGCCATCACCACGTACATCTTCCAGTTGGCCTGGCGGGCGACATTGACCTTGTGCCGGTCCATTACCGCGGCGCTGACCTCGGCCCCGATGTCGGCGGGCAGACAGTGCAGGTACAACGCATCGCCGTCGACCGTCAGCCCCATCCGGCGCTCATCGCAGATCCAGTCGGTGTACCGAGCGTTGCGCTCGAGGGCCCGAGCTTCGATCGCGGCAAGCGCATCGGCGTCACCCGCCGCGTTGGCGCCGATCCGCTCGACCATGAGATCGAAGGCCCCCCAGCTCTTCGGGTACACGACGTCGGCGCCGGCAAAGGCTTCGTCCATGTCGTAGACCACCCGGAAGGATCCGCCGTCGGCCGCGTTGCCTACAGCCGCGGTCATGGTTTCCTCGGTGAGCTGATAGCCGCGTGGATGGGCCAGCGTCACGTTCGCCCCGAACCGGGTCAGCAGCGTGATCAGCCCCTGCGGTACCGACAGCGGCTTGGCGTACGACGGGGAGTAGGCCCAGCTCACCGTGATATTCCGACCCGCCAGCTCGTCGAAGTTGTCCTCCAGCCAGAGCAGGTCGGCCATCGTCTGCGTCGGATGATCGATGTCGCACTGCAGGTTGACGATCGGCACCCGGCGCGCGTCCTCGGTGGCCGCCAGATACCCGTCGATACCGGTCTTCACGTCGCGAATGAACGAGTTGCCCTCGCCGAGGATCAGGTCGTGGCGGATCCCCATCGC
>JAOUGG010000856.1 GCA_029857855.1 Acidimicrobiia bacterium
TCCACATCCTGCTCCTGAACACCGACGGCACGGTCAAGGGCAGCCAGAAGATCTCCGACTCGGCCGGCGGTCTGGGCGCCGGCCTGGCCGACGTCGACTCGTTCGGCCGGGCTACGGCCGGCGTCGGTGATCTCGACGGCGACGGCGTCCCGGACCTGGCCGTCGGCGCCTACGGCGACAACGACGGCGGCTCCGATCGGGGAGCGGTCTACGTGCTGTTCCTCAACGCCGACGGCACCGTCCGAATCGAACAGAAGATCAGCGACACGGCCGGGGGACTCACCACGTCTCTCGACTCCGGTGACTCCTTTGGCATGTCGGTGGCCGGCGTCGGTGATCTCGACGGCGACGGCACCATCGGGCTCGCCGTCGGCGCCACCGGCGACGATGACGGCGGCGCGAACCGTGGTGCGGTGTACGTGCTCGATCTGTCGACGTTCAACAACGCCCCGGTGCTCGACAACACCGGCACCATGACCCTCGACCCGATCGACAAAACGAACTTCAACAGCGCCGGCAACACCTTGGCCGAGATCATCGCCTCCGCCGGCGGCGACCGCATCACCGACGCCGACGGCGACCCCGAAGGCATCATGATCACCGACGCAACCCAGAGCGACAACGGCTGGTTCGAGTTCTCCACCGACGGCGGCACGACCTGGACCCGCTACGGCTCGTACTGGCACGGCCTTCTACTGCGCGACACCGACCGGGTCCGCTTCGTCCCCACCGGGTTCACTGCCGAGACCGGCACGCTCACCATCCGCGCCTGGGATCAAACGACCGGTACCGCCGGAACCCCGCTGCGAGACTACGGCTCCGGTGGAACGGCGGCCCTCAGCCTCGCCACCGAAACGGTGACGATCACAACCAATGACGTCAACCAGCCACCGACATTCGGCACCAGCGGCACTTCCGGCGTGGCCGGCGGGGCGAACAACCTACTGACCTGGGACCGTCATGGGGAGTGGGACGACTTCCGGTCGGTCGCCGAGGCTTCCGACGGATCGTTCTTCATCACCGGCTACGACGACGGCGACACCCCGGGCAACGACGACGTCCTCCTGGTCAAGCTCACGGCGGCCGGTGCCGTCGACACCACATTCGGTGACAGTGGCCATGTGCTCGTGCCGCTCGGAGCCAACGACGATCGAAGCGAGGCCGCCGCCACCCAATCCGACGGCAAGGTCGTGGTCGCAGGCCAGATGCTGAACGCCGACTGGGACGGCTTCGTGGCCCGCTTCAACGCAGATGGCACCCTCGACAACTCCTTCGGTGGCGGTGACGGGTGGACTCCGCTCGACCTCGGCGGCGACGAGAACTTCAACGGGGTTGCCGTGCACAGCGACGGAACGATCACTGTGGCCGGTGAGTCGGCCGGCGACCTTCTGGTCGCCCGTTTCCTGGCCGACGGCACACTCGATCCGGCATTCGGGTCGGGCGGCTCCATCGTGCACGCCGCGCTTGGCCCTGCCGACGATCTGGCCCTCGACAGCACCGGCCGTCCGGTCGTGCCGACCAGGGACACCAGCGGTCCCGTCGACCGGATCGGGGCGGTCCGTCTCACCACCAGCGGTGCCCTCGACACCGCGTTCGACACCGACGGTGTGGCGCTCACCGACTTCGGTCTCGTCAATGCCAGCGCCTACGCCGAAGGCATCGCTGTACTGCCCGACGATCGGATCGTCGTCACCGGCACGAGTTGGGACTACGACGCGCCGGCCTGGGAGGACCAACTCTCCCGCATCCCGATCGTGCAGTTCACCACCACCGGCGCCCTCGACCCGACCTTCGGCGGGGGTGACGGCTACGTCCTCGCCGACGTTCCGGGCGGCGCCTACTGGGGCGCGAGCGCGGCGATCGTGGTGGCCCCCGATGGGGATCTAGTGACCGCCGGCCACCAGGACGTCGGCTACAAGGGCCAGAACGATGCCGTGGTATCCCGGCACCTCTCCGACGGCTCGCTCGACCCCTCCTTCACCGGCGACGGCATCGACGTGGTCCGCACCGGTCGATACGGGAACTACCTGAGGGACGTGACCGTGACCTCGACGGGCACCATCGTCGCCGTCGGCCAGACGTCATGGGGCGACGGCATGGTGCTGTTCTACGACGCAGCAGGTGATCCGGTGTCGGCTCCCACGACCAATACGCTCGACGGCACACCCACCTACGCGACGTTCGGGCCGCCGGCGGTTATGGACGGCGATGTTCGGGTGTTCGACAAGGAACTGATCGACGCCGCGAACTGGGCTGGAACCTCGTTGACGGTGACACGTCAGGGCGGCGCCGACAGCCGCGACGAGTTCGCCGCCACCGGCACGCTGGACGCGCTCACCGAGGGCGCATCGATCGT
>JAOUGG010000858.1 GCA_029857855.1 Acidimicrobiia bacterium
CGTCAACCAGGCCGTGACGGCCGTCAGGACGACGATCAGATAGAAGATCGGGCTCGGACGAACCGTGCCGGACACCAATTCGTCGGTCGAGTACACCCTTTCAGGCTACCGGGGTCACTGCGAGTGGCCGTGGCCGTCGCCAAGCTCCGCCGGATCGAAACCCTGGAGGTCACCGACACCCCGGAAGACATGCGACCTGCCGTCGGAGCGGACGAGAATCGCCGGACCGCTGAACGTCCCCTCGGGTCCCGACATCTCGAGATCGTAGGGCTCCTGGCGGATCACGTAGCGTTGACTCGACCGATGAATCAGCTCCCAGTCGAGATCACCGGTCTGTTCCTTCGACGCGACGATGAGGTCACCGCCCGTCGAGGGCACGGACCGGCCCGAGGCGGAAAGGGTCTGAATGTAGTACCGGCGGTGGCGCACCCTCCCCACTGTGTCACGACTCCTGCGCCAGGGCATCATCGTTCGAGCGGCGGGCCGGCAGGTCCCGGTAGCCTGAGGCCGATGTCATTGGGCACGATCCATACGGTGCTGGGGTGGGTGGTCGTCGTCGCCAACGGTTTGGTCGGGCTGTGGGCCCTCGTGGCCCACTGGGTGCCGGCGGCCCGCCACTGGGCGCTGTGGCCGGCAACCGCCCTCGCTCAGGTGCTGGTCGGCATCCAGGTCGTGCTCGGCGTGATCTTTCTGCGAACCAGCGGCATCGAGGTCGCCGGTATCCATCAGTTCTACGGGTTCATCGCGCTGATGTCGGTGGCGCTGATCTACTCCTACCGGCATCAGATCCGTCGCTGGCAGTACCTGCTCTACGGATTCGGCGGCCTCTTCGTCATGGGATTGGCGTTGCGGGCGGTGTTCATTCCGAGGTGATCGCGGGTACGGCCGACGGGCCCAGCCGGTTATCTTGAGAGTCAATCGGGAGAGCGGACACATGTCGAACGTCAAGAAGTTCCTGCAGAAGAAGGCCGTGGAGAACGTGCCGGGGCCTGCGCTCGATGCTGTGGGCAAGGCGGTGCTCAGGGCCGTCGATGTCGCCGTCGATCGCCGCTGGGATGATGCGCTGGAGATCGCCGCCGAGGCCGAGGGCGACACGCCCGAAGCCAGAACCAAGTCGATCATCTCCCGATTCAAGAAGGAACTGACCTTCGTCGGAGCGGCCACCGGGGCCATCGCCGCCGCTCCGGTCATCGGCACCGCGACCGCCGCCGGTGCACTGGCGGCCGACATGGCCTGGTTCGCCGTGCGGGCCACCGACCTGATCATGGCCATCGGCGCGGCGAACGGGCATACCGAAGCCACCGACGAGGAACGTCGGGCCTGGGTGCTGGCCGTCCTCGCCTTCGGGGAGGAATCGGCGCAGAAGTTCACGTCGCTGCTCGGTGACGTGGGCGGAGCCGAGGCGGCCGACGGACTGAGCCAGCGAGCGGCCGGTGTCGTCGGAGGCGATGCACTCACCCTCGACGCCCTGCGCCGCATCAACACCGACCTCGCCGGGCAGGTGGTGGCGAAATACGGCGCCCGCCGAAGCGCCCTGGCCATCGGCAAGCTGTTGCCGTTCGGTGTCGGCGCCATCGTCGGAGGCGCCGCCAACTATGGATTCGTTCGCATGGTCGGTGGCCACGCGCGCGACTTCTTCAACGAAACCGCGGGGTTGCTACCGGCCGCTGACGGCCCGTTCCTCGGGCGGCCCCGTCACCTTTCGAGCGTGCCCAAAGCCAACGGCGACTCCGCCTGATCCCGCCTCGGCACCGTCGGGCTAGGCGACGAGCCGCTTCTCCAACGAGTCGAGCTGGGCGGCGAGTTCGGCCGGCAACTTGTCGCCGAACCGGGCGAAGTGCTTGCGGATCAGGGCGATCTCGGCCATCCACGAATCGTTGTCGACGGTCAGCAGCTTGGCCATCGTCGATTCGTCGAGGTCGAGCCCGTCGATGTCGATGGCGCCCACAGCGGGCACGTTACCAATGGCGGTCTCGACCATCTCGCCTTCGCCGGCCACCCGCTCCACCACGAACTTGAGGATGCGGGAGTTCTCGCCGAACCCGGGCCACAGGAAGTTGCCGTCGTCGTCACGCCGGAACCAGTTGACCCAGAACAACTTCGGAAGGTTGTCGGCGTTGGCGGCCGATCCGATCTCCAGCCAGTGGGCGAAGTAGTCGGCCATGTTGTAGCCGCAGAAGGGCAGCATGGCGAACGGATCGAACCGGACCTGGCCGACGGTACCCGCCGCGGCCGCCGTCTTCTCCGAGCTCATGATCGAGCCGAGGAAAACGCCGTGGTTCCAGTCATTCGCCTCGGTGATGAGCGGAACGTTGGTGGCCCGCCGACCGCCGAAGAGGATGGCGGAGATGGGA